>NZ_JADBVE010000198.1:0-3903 GCF_020245285.1 Microcystis sp. M31BS1 | reverse complement strand
TCATAATAAATTTGGCAGAGGATTAAAGATTAGTTATTGTGACTAACTCTTTTGGTTAGAGAAAGATAAAATTGAGAATCTTCAGTCAAATTTATTGACTCAAAATTAGCTGTACTTAATTTAAATGAATCAACCCTACCTTATCAAGGGGGGCAGGGGGGATCGAACCTAAAATCCCTTTTTAATTTAATTATAACCAGCTACTTAGCCGCATCTCGATCGATTTCTTCAACCCCGAACCGATCGAGAAGTTGCCGGGTTAATCTAGGATTAGCTCCTGTTGACGGCTGTAGAGAGGACAAAAATATGATAGCGACAATAATCGATCGCCTTACGGAAACCAACCCGCAAATTATGCGAGAATGGCAAGGAAGATTAACCCCGAAAAATATCTCGATCGCCTCGATTATCTCCCTAGTTGGTCAATTATTAGTTTATTTGTACTACGAAAATCTCTTGCCCGTAGGGGCGGGATTTAGTCGTTACTGTACCGCTAATCACCCCAATTACAACGATTATTATCTCCGTAGTGGGATTAAATACTGTATCCAAGACTTAAATGGTCAATGGATGATTATCTCCCGGTTATGGTGGTTAGATATCTTCACTTTTCTGAGTATTACCGGCATTTTCGCTCTTTTGGTGGTGGGAACCTATCAATTAATCGCCGATCTTTCCGGGGAAGAACGCCGGGGTACACTTAATTTTATCCGTCTGAGTCCCCAACCCGCCAGAACAATTTTTATCGGCAAACTTTTCGGGGTTCCCATTCTCCTCTATCTCGTCTGTCTTCTCGCTTTACCCTTTCACTTGGGGGCGGGTTTATTAGCAGGTATTCCCTTGTCGTTAATTTTAGCCTTCTACGCGGTTCTGATCGCTAGTTGTGCCTTTTTCTATCATGCCGCCCTCAGTTTCGCTTTAGCCACGCCATGGTTAGGGGGATTTCAACCCTGGTTAGGCAGCGCTACAGTCTTAATCTTTGTGTTTTATAGCACTATGTTTACTTCATCGGGCTATGGTGGTTCCCGTACCCCCTTTGATTGGTTAATTCTCTTTAATCCTAGTTTTGTCCTCCCCTATCTAGTTAAATCTACCTTTCTCCCCCCCGATGCGGTACGCTATCTAGGAATCTCACAAATCTTTGATCTGCGTTGGTACGGTCAATCTCTCTGGCAATCGGTGATAATGGGTATTAGCTTAATTTTGCTCAATTTTGCCCTCTGTACCTACGGGTTAACCAGAATTATCCAGCGTCGCTTCCATAATCCCCTCGCTACTCTTGTTAGTAAACCCCAAAGTTACTGGATGATGGGCTGTTTTAGTGCCATTAGCCTAGGTTTTGTCTTCCAAACGCTGGAACCGAGGTATCTTTTCGATAATTTTGCGATTCTTAGCGTTTTTGTGGCAATTTTTGCCTTGTTAATCCTTTTTGCCCTCACTCCCCCCCGTCAAACTCTCCAAGATTGGGCGCGCTATCGTCATCTGCAAGGAAAAAAGGGCATTAGTCTGGGGAAAGCTTTAATCTTTGGCGAAAAAAGTCCTTCTACCCTAGCCATGGCTGTTAACGTCGCTATTGCTATTTTATTCATCCTTCCCGCTATTTTTATCGCCCCTCTCGATCAATATAAACTAGCCACTGCAGCCGGGTTTCTCTTGGCAATGAACATGATTTTAGTCTATGCCGCTATCGCCCAATTATTGATGTTAGCCAGCACAAATAAACGCGCTTTGCTGGCAGCTACTAGCATCGGCATTTTGATTATTTTCCCCTTCCTCTGTTTTGCTGTCTTGAGAGTTAATCCCAGTCAATCTCCGCTTTTATGGTTTTTTACTTTTCTTCCCATTGCCGCTACTAAATACGCTACACTTCCCTCTTTCGCTTTAGCAATCTTCACTCAGTGGTTGGGTTTAACCCTCCTCGGATGGCAAATTAATCGGCAATTAAATCGCCTTGGTGCCTCGGCAACTAAAGCGTTAATCCCGGGCTGAAAAATGCCGACTCAAAGGGGAGATTAAATAATATCTCTGCCCACAATTCTCTCCCCTTGAGTGTCGGTTAAATTTTTTTCCCAAAAAGCTTGACAAAACCCCGCAACTTGACAGATAATTTCTTATAGAATGGGAATCCGTGCCAGCCTGCGACCCCCCTCTTTTCAGGTCAAATAAAGCCCAAAAAAATTAACCCCAAAAAGTAGGGGGAGTTAATTTCAGTTCCGGTGCTGATTAGGAGCATCTTTCAATTTGACAACGCCTATTGTAGGGCTAATTCATGAATTAGCCCTACACCTAGTGATTTCAGTTCCGGTGCTGATTAGGAGCATCTTTCAATTTGACAACGCCACATTTTTACCCCACCACCGATAAACTATCAACAATTAGCGAGGGAGTATAACAGGAGCCATTCCATTGATTATCGGCCCCCAGAGCGATTAAATTCTGCAAAGCTGTATAAACATTTCCCGTCACCATTGTATCTTTAACTCGTCCGGTGATTTTGCCCTTTTCTATGCGATAACCCAGATCGATATTGACAGAAAAATCGCCCGAAATATCCGCCCCATGACCTAAAATTTGGTCGATAACTAGGCCTTCGTCTATTTGCGAGATTAAATCCTCTAAAGTTTCCTCTCCCGGTGCAACGATTAAATTAACCAAATCTGGCAGAGGATAAACGCCTAAACTAGGACGAAAACCGTTTCCCGTCGGAGGAGTTTTTAATAATCTTGCCGTGGTAAGATCGCTATAGAATTCCTTAACTCTACCTCCCTCAATTAAAGATAAAAATTTAGTGGGAGTTCCCTCATCATCAAAGGGACAACTATAGGGTTCTCGCTGGGGTTGTTGGGATAAAGTCAACTTTTCCGACATCACCAATTGACCGATTTTATCACTCCAGGGCGAGGACTTTTCTAATATCTGTTTACCATTTAAAGCCATCGCCACCGTACCCCATAACAGGGTAACTGCATTAGCCGTCAATAAAATTGGTAATTTTCCCGTGGGACTATCCACATTATTGGCGGCCCATTGTAGTCGCTGTAATAACTGTTTAATTACCGTATCGGGATGAGGTGTACTGCGAGTATATTCCCCATCATAAACCGCCAGAAAATCCTCCCCCCGTACCCATTCAATCCCCAGATAATAACTCAAAGCTGTATCGGTATATTGACAATATAAACCCTGGGAATTAACCAAACGGGTGATTTCCCGTTCACATTCCCATTCACCACTACAAATAACCTCAGGATAAACTTGGCGAATTTGGCCAATCATTTGATTACCCATCTCGATTAAAGATTCTACGGCCACATCCTGGCCAATCGGGTCATAAATTGCCTGTCGTGGTGCCGAAAATTCGATTTCTTCGGGGGCATTGAGATAGGATAAATTTAACGCAGTTTCTACTAAAATTTCCGGTTCCACATCACCATAACCCACCGCTAACCCTGGACAACCCTCGCGCCATAATCTTAAGGCAGTTCCCACGGATTCGGAACTTTCTAGCTGTTTGAGACGATTAGCCTCAAAAAAAACGGGATGGGAAAGGGAGGAAGATTGATAAACTTCGGCTGCCACCGCTCCTGATTTGAGAGCCAGTTCGATGAGTTGTTGCGGATCGATCGTCATGGTGATAGTTTTTGAGATGATAGCTATCTGATTATCTCAAGCCCTGGCGCTTCGGCGCAAACAAGATAGCAGCGGCTGATAAGACTGCGGGGAATTAAGAAATTTTTGCTTATTCATCGATATTTTTGAGCAAAGTTGACATCCTCGCCGCCCTAAAAGTGCGGCGATTCCTAAACCTCACGATTTAAGTTTCTGCTTCCACCACCGTCGCATACCACAGTTAAAAAACCATGTACTGTCTTACACAGAGTCCACAGACTTTCGCCCCATTTC
>NZ_JADBVE010000197.1:0-7046 GCF_020245285.1 Microcystis sp. M31BS1 | reverse complement strand
ATTTTTCCTATCCTCAACCAACCCATCAAGAAACTTGTCTCAAAGATATCCTAGAAGAAAAGGAAGTCAGCGTTAAATATTATCTCTCTAATCAGTATTTAGAAACTTTGTTTAAACACAAGTATAGACACCAAAATAAAGGTAATGGGTTCGGTTATGAGATTATTTCTCCCGATGGTATCGCTAATGCTATTGTGGTGGGAGGTATGGGAAAAGAAAGAAATTTAGTTATCAATAAAAGACTGAATAATTTTACTCCCGTTACTCGCATTAAGGGAGAAGTAAATAAATTATTCGTCCGCAGAATGACCCCCAGAGAATGGGCAAGATTACAGGGATTTCCCGATAGTTTTCAGATTGTTGTCAGCGATGTCCAAGCTTATAAACAGTTCGGTAATTCTGTGGCTATTCCCGTGGTAAAAGCAGTGGCAAAAGAGGTGATTAAAGCTTTAGATTTATCCAGAAATTCTCAAGAAAATATCAGGATTAAAGACCTAGAGGGGAGACAATTAGAACCAGAAGTGTTGAACGTTGAGAAAAGTCAGACAAAAAATGCTATTATAGATAGAATCTAGACAACTTATTACCCTCACAATAGGGAGTTTGCCCTGATGACGAATTTCTCAAAACTCATAAAAGAGCTTCTCAAACCACTGCCTAAAAATGACTACCCCGCTTTAGACACTTTTACATTTTTGTCCTGTTGGATTGGTTTTGCTTTAGATAAAAGCATCGTCAGTATGAGGGACTTATGCAGTCGCATGGTACTTGAAGGAATTAATGTAAATTTATCCCCATTTTCTCAGGCAAGCAAAATTAGAGAAACAAGTCCGTTTGAGAAAGTCATTGTTGAATTAAATAAGCGTTTAGTTGCCAAAAAAGGAATAGAGAATGCGCGAGCTTTATTTCCCATTGACTCAACAATAATTAGCTTAACCAGTAAAATACTATGGTCGCAAGGATGGCATCAAGTAAAACTATTCTCTGGTCTTAATAGTATCACAACAGAGGTGGTCGGAATCCTCATCCATTTTGGTTAAGTTCATGACTCGAAAGAAGGAGGAAAAACGATAGAAGCAATTACTGTAAATGGACTTGGCGTAATGGATAGAGGATTTGCTTCTAATCAAAGAATCACCGAATTATTAGAGAGTAGTGACAAGCATTTTGTCTTGAGATTGAAAAATAATATTAGCCTGGAGATGCTCGAAAATGGCAAGTGTAAACTCGGAAAAGATAAAAGACAAATAGAAGTAAGAGTAGTCGCTTTTTGCGACCTAGAAAGTCAAACAGAATTTCGGCTGGCGACAGATTTACCTCTACAAGGAGAAGGGGCAGTTAGCAATGAAGAAATTGCCGAAATTTACATCCAAAGATGGCCAATAGAACTGCTGTGGAAATTTTTTAAAATGCCTCTAAAGTTGGATAATCTAATCACTAAAAACGAGAACGGAATCCGCCTACATCTCTATAGCTGCATTATCGCTTATCTGATTCTACAGCTAATAGATATTGAAGAAGGATTTGGGAAAATCTTATTAGACAAACTGCGCTATTTACAGAGTTTCATGTGTCAACATATTAGCTATTTACACTGGTTCCGGAGGATTGTCTATTCAACTTAAAATTTGATGTTATAGGAGTATTATGCTTGTCAATGTAAAGTTTTATTACAGGATTCAACGTTTCTGGTTATAGGGGTATTATGCTTGTCAATGTAAAGTTTTATTACAGGATTCAACGTTTCTGGGTTTTCTCTCAATAACGGAGGGACAGAGCTGGTTAGCTGAACGTTGGGAAAAAATGATAGTTTTATCGACGTAAGAAGCAGAAAAATTAGCTAAATTAACAGGATGTAATCTCAGACAATTTCAAGAAAGATAGGCTTTTAGTGGCTTGTTAACAAGTTTTATCAATCTATTCATAATAAAGATTGGCAGAGGATTAAAGATTAGTTATTGTGACTAACTCTTTTGATTAGAAAAAGATAAACTTGAGAATCTTCAGTCAAATTTATTGACTCAAAATCAGCTGTACTTAATTTAAATGAATCAACCCTACCTACAACCCACACCCAGCCTAGACTTTAATCTCGTTGTCACCCCTGTAGAGAGGAGTCACAATAGACCAAAAGTGCTAGCATGGAGATTAAGCAAATATTTTGTTAAGGAGAGGGCTATGCCTCAATATCTTTCTCCAGGCGTTTATGTTGAAGAAGTACCTTCAGCCGTTAAAGCGATCGCTGGAGTTAGCACCAGCATCCCCGGATTTATTGGAATTGTACCAGACAAAATCCACCTGGTCGCCAAAAATCCGACAACGCCCGGAAGCACTAAGTTTGTGGACTTTGCGCTGCCGCCAGCCAAGATAGCTAAATTGATTACCAATTGGACCCAATTTACCAAATTCTTTGGCGATCTAATCGGCGACGAAACAAAGGCAGCAACGGCAGATGCCGATCCTGCCATTGATCCTGGACACCAACACCTGGCTCACGCAGTTTACGGATTTTTCAACAATGGCGGCAGCAGTTGCTATGTAGTGCGGATTACTGATGATACACAACTTGATGATGCCCTCAAAGCTTTTGCCGCGATCGATCCAATTTCACTGGTAGCAATCCCAGGAAACACCGATGACGGGATCCGAGATAAAGTGGTAGCTCATTGTCAAGCCACTGGCGATCGCTTTGCTATCCTAGATGGACCTGAGACGGCTGCCGATTTAACCACTCTGACCAAAATTCCGGCTGACTCAGGAGTCATGCCGAAAAGAACCGATTTGGCCGCCTGGTATTTCCCCTGGATCAAGGTTTTTGACCCAGCGACTAAACTACAAAACCCTAGTGGTGATGGGTCGCTCATTGTCCCCCCTAGTGGACACCTAGCAGGAGTCTATGCTCGCGTTGACAACGAGCGAGGAGTCTTCAAAGCACCGGCCAATGAGGTGATTTTTGGCGCACAAGACGTAAGCCAGCCCCTCAGTAAAGCTGACCAGGATAACTTGAATCCTAAAGGAGTCAACTGCATCCGCGTCCTCAATGGCAAAATCCTAGTCTGGGGAGCCAGAACCGTCGGCGGCGATGACAATGCTGACTTGAAATACATCAACGTCCGCCGCACCCTGCTTTTTCTGCGGGAATCGATTGACGAAGGCACCCAGTGGGTGGTCTTCGAGCCGAATACTCCCGCCCTCTGGCAACAAATTACCCGCAACGTTTCGGCATTCCTCACCAATGTCTGGCGCTCGGGGGCTTTGTTTGGCAATACACCCCAGGAGGCGTTTTACGTCAAGTGCGATGCCGAAAACAACCCGCCCGAGTTGCGCGAATTGGGCCAAGTCGTCACGGAAATTGGCGTGGCGATTGTCCGTCCGGCTGAATTTGTCATCTTCCGCATCAGCCAGATGGCCCAAACCAGCTAACAGAGAGGTGAGCTATGGAGATCGCCTATAAAACGCCAGGTGTCTATCGAGAGGAAAGCTTCCGCCAACCAGAAGCCAAGCTACCCACTGGCATTCCTGGATTCGTCGGCTTCTTTCAGGCTAAGCCATCAGAGAAGGATTTCCCAGTCAACACCCCGAGGGCATTACACCATCAGGAAGAATTCAGCGAAAACTTTACCGCCCCAGGCTATCTATTAGAGGCAGTGACTGGCTTCTTTGCCAATGGCGGGACTCGCTGCTATGTGGTGCGAGCAGAATCCAATCAAGAGCCAAAATCAGCCTTAGAAGCGGCTTTGTCGTCTCTCGCTCCCCTGAAGGATTTGGACTTACTGGCAGTTCCCGATGCTATGAAGCTGACGGATGAAAGTGCCATTATCCAAGTGCAACAGGCAATGTTGCAACAATGCGCCCAACAAGGCGATCGCTTGGCCATTCTCGATCCTCTCCCAAACAGTACCGCAGCAGCAGTCAAAAACCAACGAGAGGCAATTGTCCGCGGCCAGCCCAAACCGATTAACGCCGCTCTCTACTATCCCTGGCTGAAAAATACCCAAGGGCGCTGGGTTCCCCCCTGCGGTCATATTGCTGGTATCTTTGCCCGCAGCGATCGCACAATGGGTGTCTTCAAAGCCCCAGCCAATGAAGAGATTCAGGATGCCCTCGATTTGCAAGTGGCGATCGACAATTCCCTTCAAGGTGAGTTGAATCCTTTTGGCATCAACTGCCTGCGGGCCTTTCCGGGTCGCGGACTGCGCGTCTGGGGAGCGCGGACCCTCAGTCAAGATCCCAACTGGCGTTATCTCAACGTCCGGCGGCTATTCCTCACCTTGGGGCGGTGGATCGACCAAAATCTCGGCTGGGCAGCCTTTGAACCCAATTCTCCCCGCTTGTGGGTGCGAATTGGGCGAGAACTGAGTGCTTACTTAACCCAACTGTGGCAGTCAGGGGCACTCCAGGGAGCCAGCCCAGCCCAGGCATTCTACGTCAAATGCGATGCTGAAACTAACCCGACCGACCTCCGGGAAGAAGGGAAGGTGCTAACTGAAATTGGTTTAGCAACTGCTGCTCCTGCTGAGTTTCTCGTGATTCGGATCATTCATCGAGCGGGAAGCGTGGAAATGCGCCCAACCCCTTGATTCCTAACTATTACTGGTTGTTTAACAAGGAGATTTTCTATGGCTGACAGAGTTGATCCCTATCGAGGTTTCAATTTTCGCGTTGAAATCGACGGCATTCAAGAAGCAGGCTTCCGCGAATGCAGCGGTCTAGATGCGACAACCGATCCCGTTGACTATCGGGAAGGAACCGATGCCAACCACGTCCGTAAATTGACCGGGTTGAATAAATTCGCGCCCATTACTTTAAAACGGGGCATCACCGATTCCAAGACCCTCTGGGAATGGAGAGAAACCGTGATTGGTGGGAAAACCACCCGCAAAAATGTCTCGATTGTCCTATTCAACGAAGCGCAGGAAGAAAAATTGCGCTGGAATTTGCGGGAAGCCTGGCCTTCTAAATGGACAGGACCAAGTTTTAATGCCACCAGCAATGAAGTAGCGATTGAAACCCTAGAAATTGTCCACGAAGAAATGGTTAAAGCTTAATCCCCCGCTAAACTGATCACCCAATCATGCTCCAGACTGAATTTCCCTTTACCTTACCCCTGGGGTATATAGATGGGGAAGGCAACCTGCATCGGGAAGGTGTCATGCGCCTAGCCACTGCCTTCGATGAAATTGCCCCCCTCAAAGATCCCCGTGTCCGTAGCAACCAAGCTTATCTGCTGATCGTCCTGCTGTCGCGGGTAATCGCTAAGCTTGGCAGCCTGGAGTATATCAACCCGAAGGTGATTGAAGGACTGTATGCGGCAGATTTGGCTTACTTACAAGACCTCTACTGCCGCATTAATCAAAATGGTCACAACCGGGTTCATACCCAATGCCCTTACTGCGAAAAAGAGTTTGACGTGGAACTCACTAGCTTGGGGGAGTAAGGCGCTACCCCCTCGAACGGCTTTATGAGGAGGTAGCCTATATCGCCTACCACTTTCACTGGCAGCCGGAACAAATTCTGGGATTGGAACACCCAGAACGCCAGCAGTGGGTGGCAGAAATCGCCAAGATTAACCAGCGTTTTAACGAACAAACTTGAGCAAACAGGAGAAAATAACTGATGTCATCCTTGGGCTTAAACGCCGCTTTCAGTTTGGCGACCAATCTTTTGGGAATTCGCAGCGATCCCTATCAGGTCTTCAATTTTTTGGTCGAGATTGAAGGAATTTTGGCAGGAGGGTTCTCTGAATGTAGCGGTTTGCAGGTAGAAACTACTATTGAAGAGTACCAGGAAGGCGGTGTCAATGACTACATACATCGCTTTGCCGGGCGCAGCAAATCCCCAGCCTTGATTCTCAAACACGGACTTACCCCGATTGATGGACTGTGGAGTTGGCATCAAGATGTAGTCCAAGGCAAGATTGAACGCCAAAACGGCACAATTTATTTGCTGAACAAGCAGCGCATCCCGGTCATTTGGTGGAACTTTAAAGAAGCTTTTCCCTATAAGTGGACTGGCCCAGAATTGCGAGCAGATTCAGGCAACGTCGCCTTTGAAAGTGTCGAATTATTTCACCGAGGACTCAGCCGTCCTAGCGTGAGCAGTTTGGTAGGAGGAATCGCCGCTGAACTAAGTGCATCTGTCAATATTGGTTTCTAAAAAGGTGTATAAGATGGTCGATTCTCCTGATGAAAAATCTGTTCTGGTAGAGCGTCTCCTTCGCCTCCAGAGTGAACCTGTTGGGGTGATTAACCTAAAACAATTCCAGACTCAATTAGCACGAGTTCCAAGCTGGATGGTTCAGCGTTCCCGTTTCCTAGAAAGGTGGCAATCTCGTTATGCTTTTGGTGAGAGTGAACCAGGTAGCAGTACGGAATTAATGTTGGCTACACCAGTGCAGCCAATTACAACCGAACCGAACCTCACTAGCCAATTGTCTTCAGCAATGTTATCTGAACGGATATATCAGGAGAAGATTGCGCCACCAATAGAAAATATTTCTGATTCCCAAGCTGGTCAAACTTTTCGCCTCAGTCGCAAAGCTGTTCCCTTGGCACCAGATTCTAATTCTTTAAGTAAACAAGTAAATTCCTCTGAGAAGATAGATGCTCCAGCAAACACTTCTGAAAAAAATAGCCCATCCTTGAGGACAATTGTTGAAAGTGTAACGGTGTCAACTCCTGACTCTAAGCCTGCGGCTACCTTAGCTCAACCACAGAGAACAGTTGCGCCAAAAGAGGAAGAAACAAAAGTTACTTTAGTTGAATTAAAACAGATTCAAGTAAGCAATTTAAGCACACCAAATCCTTTGTTGTTGTGCCCAAATTTGCACCAGCCAGACGAAGCATCTGAAGAAAGGAAGATAGATTTCCTACCCGCTACTTCGGGAGAATCTACTTTACCTTTGAGAACAATTACTGAAAGAATAAATACTTCCACTTCTAACTCAGAATCAGCAGAAATATCTCTCAAACCAGAGACAAAAGTTACTGCTATTGAACAAGGACAGTCTTTAGTTAGTAACGAAGCAACAACCAACCCTTTAGTAT
>NZ_JADBVE010000196.1:0-13605 GCF_020245285.1 Microcystis sp. M31BS1 | reverse complement strand
TAAGTAGGGTTTGCGGCAAAAAGTTTGTTGGTGGGGTTAGGAGTCAGTTATCAGTTATCAGTTATCAGTTATCAGTTATCAGTTATCAGTTATCAGTTATCAGTTATCAGTTATCAGTTCACTGATTACTGTTTACTGTTTACTGGACGGCTACGCCGTGCCTTTGGCAACACTGAAAAAAGCTTCTCCCCACACCCCACACCCCACACCCAACACCCCACACCCTACACCCCACTTCCCCAATGGCCAATCAAGGTTGGATTTATCGAGATAAAATTAGCAAAAATCAGGCAGGATTAAGCTTATTAGCCTACTATGCGGGCAAATATCCCCATTCTAGTCCAGAAGAATGGCTCGATCGCATTTTATCAGCAGCAATTCTCGTCAACGGTCGTCCCGCTAGTCCCGATACAGTCTTAGAAATCGGGCAGCAATTGAGCTATCAGCGCCCGCCCTGGACAGAACCGGATGTGCCGCTCTTTTTTGAGGTACTCTACGAGGATGCCGAGGTGTTAGTGGTGGCGAAACCTTCGGGATTACCCGTGTTAGCGGGGGGTGGATTTCTCGAACATACTCTTATCCATTTGGTACATCAGCATTATGCGGAGGTCACTCCCTATCCGATTCATCGTCTTGGTCGCGGCACTTCCGGCATAGTCTTAATGGCGAAATCAAAGCCCGCTAGAGCTAAATTGAGTCAACAGATGCGAGAGGGGAAAATTACTAAAATATATCGAGCTTTAGTGGTTCAGGGCGACATACCAGATAATTTTACTATTAATCAAGCGATCGGGAAAATCGCCCATCCCATTTTAGGCTACGTTTACGGTGCGCTCACAGATGGGTTATCGGCCCGCAGTGATGGTCGAGTCTTAAAAAAACATCCCGATAGTACCCTATTAGAAGTAAGAATTTTTACGGGCAGACCCCATCAAATTCGCATTCATCTGGCCTTTTTTGGCTATCCTTTAATCGGTGATCCATTGTATGGTCTGGGGGGATTACCGCGACCGGATGCAGTCCCGGGAGATTGTGGTTATTATCTCCATGCCAATCAAATCCTTTTCAATCACCCCAGTACAGGGGAAAGAATCTCTATTTGTTGTCCAGCGCCGCCGGAATTAGTTATCAGTTATCAGTTATCAGTTCACTGAGAAAACTCCCCACACCCGACACCCGACACCTCACACCCGACACCCGACACCCGACACCCGACACCCGACACCCGACACCCGACACCCGACACCCTGCCCCCAGGAAAAACTTTTTCAGCAGACCCTATTTACAACCCCCCCAAGCTTGATCGCCAGAGTCACTAAAAGACCACTTCGGTAATCCCACCCTCAATTGCCCCGAAGCGAGAGCGAGAAACTAAGACAATTCGATACAATATTGTCAACAAGCATTAAGCGATTTAAACTATCGATCGAAGGTAAAAGTCCCGAAGTTATCGAAATCTAGGGGGAGACAAAAACAAGCATGGGTAGAGTAGTAGGCATTGATCTAGGGACAACTAACTCCGTCGTCGCCGTGATGGAAGGCGGAAAGCCAGTGGTCATCGCCAACTCGGAGGGCATGAGAACCACCCCTTCTGTGGTCGGTTTTAATAAAGATGGGGAGTTAGTAGTCGGTCAAATGGCCCGGCGACAAGGGGTACTCAATCCCCAAAACACCTACTATGGAGTCAAACGCTACATAGGTCGTCGCTACTCGGAATTAAACCCCGAATCGAAGCGCGTCCCCTACACCATCCGCCGGGATGAGATGGGCAATATCAAAATTAAATGTCCCCGTCTGCAAAAAGAATTTGCCCCCGAAGAAATTTCCGCCCTAGTTTTACGCCGATTAGCCGAAGAAGCCAGCCGTTATCTAGGGGAAGAAGTGACCGGGGCCGTAATCACTGTCCCCGCCTATTTTAATGACTCCCAACGTCAAGCCACCCGGGATGCCGGCCGAATTGCGGGGTTAGAAGTGCTGCGGATTCTCAACGAACCCACCGCCGCTGCCCTAGCCTACGGTCTCGATGAACAGGAAAGCAAGAAAATCCTCGTTTTTGACCTGGGAGGCGGTACTTTTGATGTTTCTATCCTAGAAGTGGGGGACGGCGTTTTCGAGGTGAAAGCCACCAGTGGCGACACCCAATTAGGGGGTAATGATTTCGATAAAAGAATCGTCGATTGGTTAGCCAATCAATTTTTGGAACAGGAAGGCGTGGAGCTGCGCCAAGACCGGCAAGCCCTACAAAGACTCACAGAAGCGGCAGAAAAAGCCAAAATTGAACTGTCTGGGGTCAGCGTCACCGATATTAATCTACCCTTTATTATCGCCACGGAAGACGGACCAAAACACATCGAAACTCGCCTGAGTCGGGCCCAATTTGAGGAATTATGCGGCGATTTAATCAGTCGTCTCCGTCGTCCTCTCAAACGCGCCCTTTCTGATGCCGGTTTGTCCCCCGTCCAACTAGACGAAGTGGTACTGGTGGGCGGCGGCACGCGGATGCCGGTGGTGAAGGATTTAGTGCGGAGTTTTATCGATAGGGAACCCAATCAAAATGTTAACCCTGATGAGGTTGTAGCGGTCGGGGCGGCTATTCAAGCAGGAATTTTGGGCGGCGAGGTCAAAGACGTGCTGCTCCTCGATGTGACCCCTTTATCGTTGGGTTTAGAAACCATCGGCGGTGTGATGAAAAAGTTAATCCCCCGCAATACCACTATTCCCGTCCGCAGATCTGACCTTTTTTCCACTTCCGAAAATAATCAAACTGTGGTGGAAATCCACGTTTTGCAGGGGGAAAGGGAAATGGCCAGCGATAATAAATCCCTGGGACGTTTTAAATTAACCGGTATCCCCCCCGCACCCCGGGGTATTCCCCAAGTGCAGGTGTCCCTCGATATCGATGCTAACGGGATTCTACAAGTCACCGCTAGGGATAAAATGACCGGACGGGAGCAAAGTGTCACCATTCAAGGCGCTTCTACCCTCAGCGAAGGGGAAATTAACCGGATGATCGGCGATGCTGCCCGATTTGCCGAAGCAGATCGTACCCGTCGCGAAAAGGTCGATAAACGCAATCGCGCCCGCTCTCTGGTGGATCAAGCCCAACGACGCTTAAAAGATGTTACTCTCGATTTTGGTAATGAGTTTACCCGTTCCTATCGTCGTCAAATTGAGTCTTTGAGTACGGAAATTATCGACGCTTTGGAGAAAAATGATGACCGTCGCATCGATCGCGCCCAAGCAGACCTACAGGATGTTATCTATGAATTAAATCGCGAGGTACGGTTACAATACGACGAGGAAGACGAGGGCTTTTTTAGCGCTATTCGCAAGACTTTTACCGGGGATAAGGAAGATGAGCTTCCCTATGAACCGCGTCGCGATCGTTATCGTCAGGATTATCGTCCCACTACACCGGGTTATCAAAGTGATTATCGACCCAATTATTCGGCTAATCAAGATAGTTATCGCCCCCGCAATCAGGACAATTACTACAATGGCCGCGATAGCGATTGGCAAAGTCCCCCCCTTTCGGAGGAAAAAAGTTATAACAATAGTAAAAGTAACCGCAGCAGCGGCAATCGTTCCCGCAATATTCCCCCCCAAAATAACTGGGATGATGACGATGATGATTGGTTTTAATCAGTGATCAGTAAACAGTGATCAGTAAACAGTAAACAGTAATCAGTAAACAGTAATCAGTAAAAAGACAGTGGGAAACTACTATTTAATACTGCTCGCTTAATACATACTGCTCACTTAGAACTCAAATCTGATCACTGATAACCGATAACTGATAACTGATAACTGATAACTGATAACTGAATATATGCCACAATTAGTTAATTATTATGATGTTTTAGGAGTATCTCGCACGGCTACCAGTGACGAGATCAAAAAGGCTTTTCGACGACTGGCGCGCCAATATCATCCCGATGTTAATCCGGGGGATAAATCGGCCGAAGAAAAGTTTAAAGATATTAATGAAGCTTACGATGTTCTCTCCGATGAAGAAAAACGGGTTGAGTATAATCGTTCCTTGACGGGTATTAAGCGCCGCGGGATACGTCCGGGGGAAAAAGCGAATAGTAACGGTAATGGAAAAATCCCCCGTACAGAACAGGATTTATGGAAGTTTAGAGATTTTAATAACCTTAATACTAAGCGCGCTAAAATTGCCTCCTCTCCCCGTTTAACTCGTCGAGATGTGGAGGCAAAATTGACTTTACCTTTAGAGAAAGCCTATCAAGGTGGCAGACAAAGAATTCGTCTGGAAGATGGCCGATCGATCGAGGTTGATATGCCGGCAGCCATGATCGATGGGCAGAAAATTCGTCTCAAAGGTCAGGGTATTGAAGGGGGTGATTTATATTTAAAAATAACTATCGCTAGGCATCCTTTTTTTAGGATTCAAGGTTCTGATATTGTCTGTCAAGTACCGATTACTCCCAGCGAGGCAATTGTGGGCGGTTTTGTGGAAATTCCCACCATTGACGGGTTAGTTAAAATGATGATTCCCAAAGGAGTTAAAAGCGGTCAAAGATTACGTTTAGCTAATAAAGGTTATCCCACTTCCCAAGGAGAAAGGGGCGATCAATTAGTGGAAATTATCTTAGTTAATCCTCCCAATCCTAGCCCAGAAGAATTGGAACTTTATCAAAAAATACGAGCGATCGAAACTTTTAACCCTCGTCAAGGTTTATAAAGATTATGCTAGGTGGGTTACGGTCTATTTTTTATTGATCAGAAGTCAGTTATCAGTATTCAGTATTCAGTAGTTAGTATTCAGAAGACAGCTTTTTCTCCCTGCTCCCCCGCAATGGCTCGACTGAGCATCGCCGAACGTCGCACACGAAGTAGTCTCCCCACTGATAACTGATAACTGATAACTGAAAAATACCCTTAATTCCTGTCTTTTTATGATAAATATAATTGATACAATTAAACCTTTTTATCCTCTAGCTTTTAAGGCTATTCGGGGCAATTTAGAGGGAACACAAAAACAATTATTAAATACTCTGCAAAAAATCGATCGCTCGCGACAGGGATTTTGGGGACAATGGTTAATCTCACAATTATCAGAATCCCTTAGTTTTAGCGATTCTCGCCTATCTCAAAGCCTCTGGGGGTTAAATTTCCCCAATCCCGTCGGATTGGCGGCAGGATTCGATAAAGACGGTTTAGGGGCAGGACTTTGGCATAATTTCGGCTTTGGTTTTGCCGAGGTGGGTGCTGTCACCCTAGAAGGGCAACCGGGCAACCCAAAACCGAGATTATTTCGTTTACCGGAAGATTTGGCCGGATTAAACCGTATGGGGGCAAATAACCTCGGTGCGCCGGTTCTAGCGGCAACTCTCCAACAATCTTGGCAACGACAACCCCGACAGATTCCCATCGGTATTAACCTCTGTAAATCGAAAAATACGCCCCTAGAAAAGGCTCCAGAGGACTATTTAGGCAGTTTTCGCTATTTATTCCCCCATGCCGATTATTTTGTCGTTAATGTTAGTTCTCCCAATACTCCCGGTTTGCGTTCCCTGCAAAGTGGGGAACAACTCGATAAAATTCTCGACATTTTACAAACAGAAAATCAAGGCAGAAAACCCCTATTAGTGAAAATTTCTCCTGATTTAGAATGGGAAGATATAAGAACAATTATTGAGTTAGCTTTCTCCTATCAGTTAGCTGGAATTGTCGCTACTAATACCACCACTAAACGCACGGGATTAAAAACCACAATTCTGCCCGAAACTGGTAAACCAATCACTGAAGAAGCAGGGGGAATTAGTGGGCAACCTTTGCGGGAACGTTCCACGGAAGTGATCCGTTTTATCTATCAGCAAACCCAAGGCAATTTACCAATAATTGGAGTGGGAGGCATTTTTTCCCTCGATGATGCTTGGGAAAAAATTACCGCCGGTGCGAGTTTATTACAGATTTATACCGGTTGGTTATATCGAGGACCCTGGCTAGTATTAAATATTTTACAAGGATTAACAGAAAAATTAGAGGCTAATGGGTTGACTAATATTAATCAAGCGGTGGGTTGGCAAGCTAACCAAGAATGAGCCAATTTTCTCTGGTAATTAGCAATAATTTCGGAAAAATTAGCTAAAATATTACCCGTTCCCTTGGGGGATAAGATAAGATAATTAGGATAACTACAATAGGACTAATCTAGAGACTACAACCAGAGACAAATCGATCGCCAAGTATGGAACTTTTTAACCAAACCACAATTGTATGTCAAAAAAATCATTTTTACCCGGTTGTTTAGTCGTCTTAGGACTAACAGCAGTAACCGCAGGAGGTGTCTATCTTTATCTACGAGGACAACTACCTTGGCAAAGATTCACCCCCTTGCAATCGGCAAAAGTTATCCCAGAAACTGCCTTTGCTAGTAGTTTTGTCTCCACGGATGCAAAAGCTTGGTCAGTCTTAGCTAAATATGGTACACCAGAATCGCGAACTGCGGTTAGTCAAGGACTAGAAGAGTTACAAAAAAATATCTTCACCGATAAGATTGATTATCGAAGGGATGTTGAACCTTGGATCGGTAGTATTAGCTTTGCTTTCCTTCCCGCAGCTACCCCCGGACAATCGGAATTATTAACGGTTATCGGCATCAAAGATAAAATTAAAGCGTCAGAATTCCAGAAACAACTAGGACAAAAAGTTAATCGCAAAACTAGCACCAGTGACTACAAAGGTATTACAATTACTGCTATAGATTGGCAGGATAATACCACCATTTATACTGCCGTTACTGGCGATTTTTTGTTGATATCCTACGATAAAAAGGTGTTAGAAGCGGCGATCGATACCTATCAAGGACAGCCATCTTTTAGCAGTAAACCGGAAGTGAGAAAACTGCTTTCCCAATCCCTCAACCTACCCAATACCCTAGCAACAATTTATATCGATGATTATGCCAAAATCTTGGGAGCAGATGCTAATTTATCTCCCCAAAGTCGGCAAGAATTAGCAAAAATTCAGGATATTGTCGCAGGAGTGGGTGTCACCGATACGGGATTACAGTTACAAATGGTGGCTAAACTTGCTCCTGAAACTATTTCTAACCTACCTTCCCCTAGCAGAAATCAAGTTTTAAATTATTTACCCGGAGATACCATCGCACTCTGGAGCGGTAATAATCTTAAACAGGGATGGGAAGAAGCAGAAAAACAGTCCCAAACTAACCCAGAATTACAAGCTTTTCTACGTCAGATCCGTGAGAATTTTCAGATGGCAACCCTTGACGCGGATAAAGAAGTTTTTAACTGGATGGATCGAGAATTTGCCTTTGGAATTATCCCCAACCAGCAAGCGGTGGGAGGGTTAGGTTTTGGGGGAATGATGATCTGGCAAACCGGCGATCATAAAGCGGCAAAAACTACCCTCGATAAGTTAAATGAATTGGTGAAAACTGTTCCCTTTATCACCATAAAAAACAGTCAAATTTCTGGCCAAGATGTGACTGAATGGAAAGCGGAAGAACAAGCTATTTTAACCTATGCTTGGCCTAATAATGATACCCTAAAAATGACCGTCGGAATTCCCTATCAACCGCAACCGAATCAACCGATTAGCAAAAGTGAGAATTTCCAAGCATCGATCGCAAATTTGCCTAAAAATAATCTCGGTTATTTTTTCATCGATGTGGAGCAAATTATCGCTAAAGCAGGGGGAATTAATAATCTTCCTGCCGGGGAATTAACCCCGGAAGCAAAGGCCTTTTTAGAATCGGTACGCGGGATCGGAATTACTGCCACTATGCCTGATAAAACCACCAGTAAAATTGATGTTTTATTTTCCCTGAAGCAAACTCCCTAAAAAGTAACCGACTAGATAAAGCGATCCACAGAGAATTATCTGACTATCGGCAGATTCTTGGATGGCTTTTTTTAGTCCTAGAAATACATCGGAACAAGTCTCTAGGTGAGATAATTCTGGACAAATTGAGGTCGCTAATTCCGCTAAGGTTTCAGGATTGGCACTGCTATGATCGGGGACGGGAACTAAATATAAACTATCGCCTTTTCTTAACAAAGCTTGGAATATTTCTCGATGATCTTTAGTCGATAAAATTCCCATCACCCAGATAATTTTTGGAGCTTTTAAACTATCTACATACTGCCTTAAACCAATAGCAGCAGCAGGATTATGAGCGCCATCTATTAAAACTTCTCGCTGACACCAATTAACGGTTTGTAAACGTCCTAACCAGCGAGTTTTTGCCATTCCTTCCTGCACGACTTCATCGCTAATTTGCCAACCTTGCTGACGCAAAATATTAACAACAGCGATCGCTATAGCGGAATTAGTTAATTGAAAATCTCCCGCTAAGGATAAAGGATATTCTAACCCTTGATATTTGGCCCGATTATCGGCAATTTTTTCGGCAGCTTCTACCCATACCGTCGGACAATTTAACAGCTTGATTCTCTCCCTAACTACCCCCTGCGCTGATTCCGGTAATTGTCCGATAACTGCGGGACAATTCGCTTTTAATATCCCCGCTTTTTCGCCAGCAATATCGGCAACCGTCGGCCCTAAATTTTGCCAATGTTCCCGACTAATAGAAGTGATGACAGTAACTAAAGGTTGAGCGCAAACATTAGTCGCATCTAATCTTCCTCCTAAACCCACTTCCATCACGGCAATATCCACCTTTTCTCTGGCAAAATACAGCCAAGCAGCGGCAGTAATTACCTCAAATTGAGTAGGACTTTCCTGCTGGGGATCGATAAGCGATTCTATATCTTTAAGCAGGTTTTCTAAAGTCGCGGTTTCAATATTTTCGCCATTAATAGAGATTCTTTCCGTCCAATCAATTAAATGGGGAGAAATATAACGTCCGACTTTGTAACCGGCAGTGCTGAGAATAGAGGATAGATAGGCACAAACCGAACCTTTGCCATTAGTTCCCGTGACATGAATAATCGGAATTTGATCTTGGGGATTGCCTAAAATCTCCAGCAGATTTTTTATTCTTTCTAAACCGAGATTAACCCCAAAACGCTGAAAAGATTGCAGTAAAGAATCGATAGTCATGGTTGGCAAACTATAAATAAAGGAATCCGGGTAGGATTGATGCTCCTACCGGCACGGATAACCCTTTCTGTGGGTGGCAATGTCTAAAGTTTGACTAAAATGCTCGGTTCTTTTTGGATCGGTAAAACATCAAGAGAGTCAATATTAGCGCAGTATTTTAAATCTTCTTGACAGTGGAGACGCAAGAGGCGCTGACCGTGACTACAACTGTGGAACATTCCTAAAAGATCATTTTGCCATTGACGATAAAGAGCGATCGAGGCGATCACCTCATCATTACCGATCGCCATTTGCCCCGATTGTTCTTGTAGCGCATTGGCGATCGCTCCAGCACAGGCCGTATCTTCCAGAGAATAACCACCTTCCCAACCAGAGCCAACAATCCAGACGGTGTCGGGCTGCCTATCCAATAAGTAATTAACGGCAGCTTGCCGATTGATCATAGCCGCAGTGATCACGATTGGGGATTCTTCCACTCTTTGCAGAGCGCGAGTGCCGTTAGTGGTACTGATAAACAGACGACGACCTTTCATTAAATCAGGGGTACAATCGAGGGGAGAATTGCCCAGATCGCAGCCTTCTACTTTCGCGCCACCTCTTTCTCCTGCTCGGAGACGTTTTTCTGGTTGCCAGGTATCACTCACCTGCATCAGGGTTTTCAGATCGCTGAAGGTTTGCACTGCTTCTGCACCGGCATTGAGGGCAGTGGCGATCGTGGTTGTCGCTCTTAAAACATCGATAACGACGGCGCAATCGGGTAGAGTATGGACGGGGGTAAGTTCGGGAGTATGATAAATGAAAACCTGCACGAGTTATACCAAGTAAAAAGTAAAAGGGGAAATAAGCTCAACATACCGCCGCTCGGCTTCGCGCGGGCAGAAGAAAGACAAGGCCGATTTTATCACGATGGATGTCAGCTAGTTAAGCTGTTCGTCATTCAAATTGCTGGTGGAGATCAAGCAAGAGGCAATACCCCCCCGATGTCGGGGGGGCAGGGGGGGTGGGGGGTTGAGGGGCTAATCTCAGAATAAGCGGTTTAAATACGTCTTAGCTTATCAGTTGAAATGCCCACGCGGATCACAAAATTGGTCAATTGTCAATAGGGTTTGGGATGTTCTCACCCCAGATCTATCATCATAACGAAATGTTATAATTAATAATTATTATGCCTGCTAACTTCAAGATTCATGTCTGCTAAAGATCGTTTTCATGGTGCAGTGAGAAAAGGATTAGAAAAAGAGGGTTGGATCATTACGGATGACCCTTTAAGGATTGAAGTGGGTGATGTAGAAATGTATGTCGATTTAGGAGCAGAGCAACTGATAGCCGCAGAAAAAGACAATGAAAAGATAGCCGTTGAAATTAAAAGTTTTATCGGTAAATCCAGTATTTCAGAATTTCATACTGCCATTGGACAATTCTTTAATTATCGGGTTGCTTTAGAAGAAAAAGAACCTAAAAGACAGTTATATTTAGCTGTTCCCTTAGATATTTATTATAGTTTTTTTGAATTGCGATTTATTCAAACTGTCGTTAAACGATTTCAAATTTACCTGATTATTTATGATCCGATTGGGGAGGTAATTGTCGAATGGAAAAATTAGCACAATATCGTCACTATGTCAAGCAAGTCATTACTGAATATTCTCAGATCGGTTCATCTAAAGATCCGATTGAACAACAATTGATTTTTGATACTGTTGGCGATCACTATCAATTGATGTATGTTGGCTGGAAAAATAGACGAAGATATCATGGTTGTGTTTTGCATCTCGATATTAAAAAGGGTAAAATCTGGATACAACATGATGGCACTGAGGTGGGAATTGCCAATGAATTAGTTAATTTAGGTGTTCCTAAAGAAGATATTGTTTTAGCCTTTCATGAACCCCTAGTCAGAGAATATACAGGGTTTGCGGTGGGTTAATCTTAATCCGAGAAAGTTGACAACATTATTGTCATAAGTAGGTAGGCGTTAAAAATTATCAGACACCCCCCTTATCAAGGGGGAGCCCCCCGCCTATCGGCACCCCCCTTATCAAGGGGGGCAGGGGGGATCGAACCTAAAATCCATTTTAAATTTAATTATAACCAGCTACTTAAAATAGGCTCAACAGGAGAAAATTTTAGAAAGATTATCGAAAACAATTGACAAAAATCCCAGCAATGTCTGTCCGACGGCAATTGTTGAAACCACAGAAGTTAGCACTAACAATTAGTCAAAGCGCCAAATTCGCCTAACCTAATCATAGGTTAAGCGACAAACAAGATCAGCAAGAGATTTCGATTTTTTTACCTTTCTGTATTTTTTTGTTAACAAAACTTAACAATTATCGGCAAAATTTTGCTTGCTTTTGTCGGGAGATTTTGGGATAATATTTTTAAAAGATTTTATTCATAATGGGAATCTGTGCGTCTAAAAAAATTTTGCACAGATTCCCATTATAAAAAAAGCATAGCGCAAGTCGCCGGCAAAGTCAAGTCCTTTCCCATTAATTATGGGTTGGCTGAAAAAGTAAGTGCGATCGCCGGTTAAGATACAAGGTTTTTGAGCCACTATGAAGCTGCTTGGTCAAACAGGCCGCCAAACCCCTTATCTCGTCTATATTTCACATTTATTCAGCCAACCCTACCTAAATCTCTGCTGAAGGTGGAGATCAAAGGCTGTTTTAAACTAATGCTTTACTGCGATCGTTAGAATTATCCCCAAAAATTGCCCCTCGTCGAATCAAATCCTGTTTTTGTTCGGGGGTGATCCCCGTTGCATCGATAAAGATAGCGTTTTCAACTTTCGCCCCACTCAGGTCAGCCTTACTCAGTCTAGCCCCACTCAGGTTAGCCCCACTCAGGTTAGCCCCACTCAGGTTAGCCCCCCACAGAATAGCCCCTCTCAGGTTAGCCTTACTCAGGATAGCACCAATCAGGTTAGCCCCACTCATGAAAGCCCAACTCAGGTTAGCCTTACTCAGGTTAGCCCTTCTCAGGTTAGCCCCGCTCAGTTTAGCCTTACTCAGTTTAGCCCAACTCAGGTTAGCCTTACTCAGGTTAGCCTTATTCAGGTTAGCCCCGCTCAGTTTAGCCCCACTCAGGTCAGCATCAATCAGGTCAGCCCTTCTCAAGAAAGCCCAACTCAGGTCAGCCTCAATCAGGTCAGCCCAACTCAGGAAAGCCCAACTCAGGTTAGCCCTTCTCAGGTTAGCCCCACTCAGGTCAGCCCCACTTAGAATAGCCCCACTCAGAATAGCCCCACTCAAATCAACTTTATATAGAGTTTTCTTATCGATTGTTCCCTCTCGAATTGCCTTAATTAATTCGGCTTTTTCAATAACTTTTGCATCTGTAGTGAACTCTGCTTTTTTGACGATAATTTCGGGTATATCGTCTGATTTAAGTTCATTGAGAAGGGCTTGCAATTCCCCCGATTGATGTAAATCTGCTAGGTGCTTTAAGCCCTCTTCTGAACCTTCTAAAAATAGCCGAATACTGCCTTTAAGTTTCATAATAGGCTTGATCGTGTTGTCTCTGGCAGTTTCTTGAAGAAAGCTGATAATTTTATCAATTTTCTCTGGTGTCAGGTCGTCTATCCCTACCTCCATAACTAATTCAAGAACTTTATTTGATTGCTGAGGTTGCGGTTTATTGTTATGATCAAATATCTGAGAATTATCTCTATACCTTGTCAAAGCAGTAATCAGATTAGTCTTTCCAATCTTTTCACCTGTTTGATCTGACAATATTTTAAATAAACTAGAAGCCGCATTCTTGATTGACTGTTCTTCTGTCCTAATTTCAATTTCTTTTGCTAGATCACGATATGTTTTATTCTCAAAAATACCTTTTAATATTTTTGTCTCCACGTCCGTTAATCGCTTTTTTGTATGCTTTTTTTTCAGATAATTAACCAGCATTTCTAATTCAGTCCATGAAATGGTTTTAGTTTCAGTCATTTTTAGTTCATTCATCATCATTGTTTAAGGGTTGCAGGACTTAAGATTACTTTTCAGTACCTTGTCAGGTTACTTGAGAGTACCTAAAAAAAGTACCATTTTTAGGACTTTTGAGTAACGACAAATAATCAGATTTTTTTTACTCTAGAGATAGTTCACCTCCTAAGTAAAAGGATTGATGATTATGTATAAATATTGGTTAAAGTACAGAGAATATCTTGTTAGTCTTGCCAAAATTATCAGCACCATATTTGCGATCGCATCATTTCTAGGCTTCTCTTTTCCAGAGAAATTTCAACCCACCCCCTGCCAACCGACGGCAATTGTTGAAACCACGGAAGTTAGCACTAACAATTAGTCAAAGCGCCAAATTCGCCTAACCTAATCATAAGGTTAAGCGACAATCAAGATCAGCAAGAGACTTCGATTTTTTTACCTTGCTGATCTCTGTATTTCTTTGTTAACAAAACTTAACAATTATCGCCAAAATTTTGCTTGCTTTTCTCGGCAGATTTTGGGATAATATTTTTAAAAGATTTTTTTCATAATGGAAATCTGCGAGTCTAAAAAATTTTTGCAAAGATTCCCATTATAAGAAAAGCAT
>NZ_JADBVE010000195.1:0-14242 GCF_020245285.1 Microcystis sp. M31BS1 | reverse complement strand
TTTCTCGGTTGGTGAGAGAGAGTCTATCTTTCTCTAAAAAAATGGAGAATCACGTTGGGGAGCCCTTTGGTATTTTATCCATGACTACAATGCACACCTGGCAAAGGATTAAGCCGCCATCACTACTACCGAATCACCACCGGTTTCAGAATCTGGATTCCGTCGGGGATTTCCGAAAGTTCCAGAAGAGCGATAATTGCGATGATTAAGCCAATAATTGGCACATTTATCGGCGTTGTCAGATCAGAAGCTGATAACTGATTACTTCCTCAGTAGTTCTTCGGCATTTTGCAGGATTTCGAGGACTTGTTCGGCACTAATCAAGCGTTTTAGCACCACTTGCCCGATGGTGGGGACAGTATCGGCAATTTCGGCACTCTTGGGGGCAACTTCTACCATAATCACGGCTTCTTCCACCTTATAAAGCCATAAAACCTGTTCTCCCTCTAAAATACCGATATTTAATCGCTCTATCTGCGGTGGTCGTCGCCAACTACTCGCATGGTCCCACAAACCGCCAAATTCCCACACCCGTCCTATTGTCCAACCTGCCGTTAAGAAAAAATATTTCACTTTGTTACTCAATCTAGAATCAATCTCTAGCTTTCTGGCTTAATTAGTTTTCAGCCGTCAAATTTTATCAAAAAACTGCTAACGTCCCGTTAATTTCACTACCCCAATCCCCCCAAAGTATAGACCCAAGACCGCCCCTGCTAACAGGGATTGGGTGAGAGGATCTGTGGAAGGGGTTAAAATTGCGCCTAAAATCACCGCACCCAAAACCACGAAACGCCAACCCGATAACATCGTTTGCGAGGAAATAATGCCTAAAAAGCTCAAAATCAATTGAATAACGGGAATTTGAAAGGCGATGCCGGTACTAAACAGCAAAAGTAAGACAAATTCAAAATAGCGCTCGATCGACCAAGCTTGTTCGACCACTTCCGCCCCATAATTGACAAAAAAGTTTAAAGCGGCGGGAATCAGGGCAATATAGGCAAAAAATAAACCAGCAAAAAATAAAACACTCGATCCTAAGACTACCGGGACAATTAAACGCCGTTCGCGACGGGTTAACCCCGGCAGCACAAAGAGGATAATTTGCAACAGAATGACGGGACTAGCCACCAGTATGCCGCTATATCCAGCTACTTTTAGGGAGACGAAAAAAAATTCTCCCGGAGCTAACTGCAAAAATTTTACCCCTTGGGCGGGAACTTCCAGCACTTGTACTAGGGGTTTAACGAAGATAAAACATCCCACCGCACCTACAGCCACGGCAATTAAACTATAAAAAATCCGGCGACGCAACTCCTCCAAGTGGTCAAATAAGGACATTTCCACTTCTCCGGGTAACTCATCGAGATATTCGGGACTGTCTGGGGGCGGGGTTTTTACTTCTGTCGATGACATGGCTTTCGCTCGATCGTTCTCTACTCAAGCCTTTATCCTAGCATTGTTGACCCTTAGCCTTGA
The DNA here is from genome assembly GCF_020245285.1 of Microcystis sp. M31BS1. Taxonomy (NCBI): domain Bacteria; kingdom Bacillati; phylum Cyanobacteriota; class Cyanophyceae; order Chroococcales; family Microcystaceae; genus Microcystis; species Microcystis sp. M31BS1. The sequence goes on along the minus strand of NZ_JADBVE010000195.1, from coordinate 12,766 downwards.
ATCAGTTATCAGTTATCAGATGTGAGTTTTTAGCGGACAGTCTTAATCGGGGGTCAGTATTCAGCTTTTATTTATTCTCCCTGCTCCCCATCTCCCCATCTCCCCACTTCCTAATCACTTTAAAAAAATTTGCTATGATATAAGCACTTGTTTAGTATTTGGTAAAAATTACCATAAACCCCACCGTGTTCACAACTGTTCAACCCGCAAATCGATCGAGCTTACCTGATGACCTATTTACGGCAATTAAAGAGCTTAAACGGCAATTAAACGCCGTTATTCTGGCTCACTACTATCAAAATTCTGACATACAGGATATAGCTGATTATATTGGTGATTCTCTAGGTTTATCCCAACAGGCTGCCCAAACGCCAGCAGATGTGATCGTATTTGCGGGGGTTCACTTCATGGCAGAAACAGCTAAAATCTTAAATCCAGATAAGTTGGTATTGCTGCCGGATTTAGATGCGGGATGTTCTTTAGCTGATAGTTGTCATCCTGAAGACTTTGCTCGTTTTAAAGCCCAATATCCCGATCATATCGTGATTTCCTATATTAATTGCAGTGCAGAAATTAAAGCCATGAGTGATATTATCTGCACCAGTTCCAATGCAGTCAAAATAGTCAATCAAATCCCTGCCCATCAACCGATTATCTTCGCTCCTGATCGCAATTTAGGCCGTTACGTCAGTCAGCAAACTGGTAGAGATTTAGTTCTCTGGCAGGGTAGTTGTATTGTCCATGAAACTTTTTCCGAACGCAAGATAATAGAATTAAAAGTCGCCCATCCAGAAGCAAAAATTATCGCCCATCCTGAGTGTGAATCATCGGTTTTACGCCATGCCGATTATATTGGTTCCACGACGGCACTATTAAATTATTCCCTGAAAAGTTCTGAAAAAACCTTTATTGTCGCCACAGAACCGGGGATTATTCACCAGATGCAAAAATCGGCCCCAGAAAAACTATTTATACCCGCACCAGGTTTGAATAACTGTGCTTGTAATGAGTGTCCCTACATGAGACTGAACACTCTCGAAAAATTGTATCTCTGTATGCGAGATACAACTCCAGAAATTACTATTTCTGAAGATTTAAGAGTTAAGGCACTGTTGCCGATTCAAAGAATGTTAGAAATGTCTTAATCAGTTATCAGTTATCAGTTATCAGTTATCAATTATCAGTTATCAGTTATCAGTTATCAGTTATCAGTTATCAGTTATCAGTTATCAGTTATCAGTTATCAGTTATCAGTTATCAGTTATCAGTTATCAGATGTGAGTTTTCAGTTGATTAGACATCTGCAAAAATTATAACCCAATCAGAGCTTGATTTGATTATTTGTACTAATAAATAGTTCGATAATCCAAATATATATCTATCGTTGTTCATTCAATTTAACAGAAAAAATCTGGGGACATTAAAATCATTTTTATTTGGGTAAGTTTCTTGTCTAGAAAGAATTTTAGTCTTGAGAAAATATTAGGTAGAAGTCCAATGATTACTGATTACTGATTACTAAAATGCTGAAGATAAATTTTTTCGTTGTGTTTGATCGATTGAAAAAAATCGACAATGGGACGAGGATAATTAACCCCTAAAATCACCGTATAACGCTTTTGTTCCTCTGGAGATAACTTATAAGGTTCGTGAATTTTATCGCCTTTTATTAGGGCTAATTCGGGCAACCAGTGACGTAAATAATCACCTTTGGGATCATAATCTCTCGACTGTTTAGGGATATTAAAATAACGAAATCCTCGCGCGTCATTGCCGACACCAGCAGTGTAATTCCAATTACCCCAATTACTACAGACATCGTAATCAATTAATAACGACTCGAACCATTCTGCTCCCATACACCAATCAATACCGAGATTTTTGGTCAGAAAACTAGCGACATTTTGCCGGCCACGATTCGACATAAATCCTGTAGCGGCTAATTCTCTCATATTAGCATCTACAAGGGGATAACCGGTTTTTCCCTCACACCAGAGATTAAATCTTTCCCAATCTTCTAACCAAGGTAAATAAAGTTCTTGCAAACCAGATTTATAGAAGATTTTATGACCGTGTTTACTGCAAATAAATCGAAAAAAATCTCGCCATAATAATTCAAAAATCAGCCAATAGGTAGAGTCATTTTTTACTCTCGTTTGCTCATATTTTTGTACTTCCTCATAGATATAACGGGGGGAAATACAGCCAAAACTTAACCAGGCTGAGAATTTTGAGGAATAATTAGTCCCTAACATTTCATTGCGGGTTTCCTTATAGGTTTTTAAGGAATCACTATCCCAAATATATTCCTTAATCCGTGATTTTCCTGCCATTTCACCCCCTTGAAACGACAAAACACATCCCTGGTCTAGAATTGGTTCTGTTAAGCCTAAATCGTTTAAACTAGGAATATTTCCTAAATCTATTTTAGGTAATTTTGTCAACTTTTTCGGACTGGGATAAGTTGTTCTTATTTCCCAATGACGTTCGACTTGTTTACGAAAATTAGTAAATAATTCTGGCAGTTGATTAAGGGTAAAAGGTAAGTCATCAGGATGACATAAAGTGGCTGTCCAAAAAGTTTTTATCTGCACAGGAACCCCGGATAAAGCCTTATTTACCGCTTTTTCTACCGCTAATTCCTCTGCTGTTACCTCTTGATGATAATAAACCTTGGCTATCTGCAATTCTTGAACTAATTGCGGGATAATTTCCTCTGGTTTTCCCCATCGGATAATTAAATTACTGTCTAAACTTTCCAGAGATTGTCGCAAATCTGCTACGCTTTCTAATAAAAATTTAGCCCGGAACTTGCCAGTTTTTGGAAACCCGTAGGAAGTAAGACCAAATTGACGCTCATCAAAACAATAGAAGGGAATTATCTCTAATTGTTCTTGAATGGCTCGATAAATTGCCTCGTGATCGTGAACTCGCAGATCATTGCGATACCAAATTAAAACCCGCATTTAACATCAATTAAAAGTTGATAAGTAAGTGGTTATAATTAAATAGAAGATAGATTTTGCCTCTGATCCCCCCTTAATCCCCCCTTGATAAGGGGGGTGCCGATCCCCCTGCCCCCCTTATTAAGGGGGGTGCCGATAGGCGGGGGGATCTACCCTTGATAAGGGGGGTGCCTGAAAATTTTTAACACCTACCTACTTAACCGATAAATAGTAAGCAAGATGGGATTTAATTATCTTTTGCCGTAGTAATGGCTATAGTAACGATAATTGTGGTCTTTCCGACTAACATTATTAGCCACTAAACCTAACACGGAAATCTGGGATAATCTCAGATCTTCGAGCAGATTTTTCAGCACAAAGCGATCGGTTTTGCCCAGTTTGGTGACGAGAATTAGGCCAGTGGCCATGGCGGCGAGAATTTTCGCATCGGCAAAAGCGGCGATCGGTGGTAGATCGTAGATAATTAGATCGAAAGCGTGGTCTTGCTGTAATTGCGAGATCATCTCCTGCATTCTCTGGGAAGAAAGCAAGCGGGTTGGATCTGGGGGAATTAGACCGGCGGTAAGAATCGATAAATTCTCGTGGCGGGGTAGGAATTGAATCGCCTCGTTCCAATCGAGACCCTCGGCGAGGACATTACTAAGGCCGTGGTCGTTATCGAGATTAAGTCGTAGGTGAATCTGGGGTCGTCGCAGGTCGGCATCCACCAATAAGACTTTTTGTCCCATACGAGCGGCAGCCTTAGCGATATTTATTGCCGTAGTAGTTTTACCATCTCCCGGTGATACAGAACTAATCACGAGGGACTTGAGGGGGGAATCGGAACCGAGGAGGCGAATATTGGTGTTAAGAGTGTGGAAAGCCTCCGAGAAGGGGGAGAAATTATAGTAGTAGAGGTTTTCGTTGGCTGATTTCGCATTGGTATTAGGGATAGTAAGTTGTTGACCAGCGACTGTTAACTGGGGTAGGGCGGTGATCACTTTTTCGATCTTATCGATGTCTTTGTTCCAGGGAATTGCGCCTAAAAGGGGCAGTTTGGTATCTTCTTTTAGTTCATCTGCACTATGATGAACGGGATCTAATCTTTCAGCTAAAAAGGCTGCCCCTAGGCCTAGTAACAGGCCACCAATAACCCCTAAAGCGAGATTTCGCACGGGTTTAGGAGAAACGAAATCTTCCTCTACTTCTGGAGGGGAAATTAGTTGCCAAGGCACCACTTGTTGTGCCACCTTGAGTTGGAGTTTTTGTTGTTCCTCCAGAAAACGGCCGAGACTGGTGGTGGCAATTTCCAATTCTCGTTGCAAATCCGTATAGCGACGGGCTAAAACCGCCAGATTTTTGACCGAGGCTTTCTGTTGTTCGAGGGCCCGGGCAAGGGATTTTACCTTAATTTCTAGGGTTTGGCGGGTGTTAGCGGCTTCCACCAATTGCTGGGTTAATTCTACCCGCAGAGCGCTGCGTGACACCAAAGCCGGGGAATTACCCACTGTCTGGGGCAGTTTTTCCCCTAGGGTTCTCTGGGCCTCGTTTTGCAGTAGGGGCAGTAAATTGGCTCTTTTTTCCTCTAGGGTGGCGATTATCGGGCTATCTTTCGCGAAAACTGCCGATTGTTTGGCCAATTCCACTTCCACTTCCTGCAGCTGCTTGAGCAAATCTTGATAACCGGGAGATTCACTGAGATAAGTGGCGATAATTGCTTGATTAGGCGCCAATCCCACCTGTTGCTGTAAAGCTTGATAGCGAGAGTTAATTTCGTTAAGGGCAACTTGGGCGACTCTGTACTCCTGCTCGATGCTGGTTAACTGTTGCGATAAACGAGTGGCTTCCTTGTCGGGATCCAGGAAATTGTATTGCTGCCGGAATTGCTGCATTTGTTTTTGTAGAGAATTAACTCGTTCCTGCAGCACGGGCAATTGAGCGTTAACAAAATCCAAGCCTTGATTAATTTCGGTCTTGCGTTCCTGGGAACTATAGTTTAGGTAGTGACTAGCCAAATTGTCTAAAACCAGCTTAATTTTTTCTGGTTCTGCATTTTCGTAAACGATCTCTAAAACTTTCGTATCTTCTAATTGACTAATTTTGAGATCAGATTTGCCAGTTTTACTAATTAAATCACTGTAGGTAAAATCGGGATACTTAGGAGTTATTTTGCTAAGGATGGGGTTAAGGAGTTGAGGACTTTTCAGGACAGCGATTTGGGTTTCATAATCGATGTTCTCTCCACCCAACTGAGGCAGGATATCTTGGGCTGCCAGTTTGAGAGAATTTTTATTTTCCTCAATCGGTTGACCGATGAGCAGCAGGAATCTACCTTGATAGATAGGGGTTTTTAAGAAAGTCCAAGCAGCGATCGCACCTGTTACCCCTAGGGTGATGCCAGCGATTATCCACCAGCGATGCTTGACGACAGAAAGGACTTGACGCAGGTTGAGTTCCTCTTCTTCCTGCGTCACGGAGGGGATAAAAGCTGGTTGGGCAAAAACTGGTAGATTTCCTTGGCTTTGGGTTTTTAAAGCCCCGTTTTGTTGGTTGTTCATCATTAATCAAATAGTCAAGGGATAACTATATTAAACCGCATCTAGTATGCCAGTATAGCTTGAGAATAATTTGGGAATTTGTCCAAACATGGTATCTATTTAAAATAGCCTCAAACCCTTATAGAGTAAGGAATATGACATCTAAAGCTGAGATTGACTTCGGGACACTTTTAAGGATATAAACCGCAACCAGCTAGAGAACTGGAATCTCACTGGCAGGCCATTAACCCTTAAAAGTATTGCTATGCAAAGATCATAGCCGAAAAAGCCAAACTACGGTTTTCCCTGTGGATGCGGGTTAAAAGATTTTGCGGTAGCAATCTGGCTCGATTAATTACCGCTTCATCATAAGTAGTCATGCAAAATTAATTACCTGCCCGATCGAGCTAAAACCCTTACGGGGCAATGATCGTCATGTGTAAATAATTTTGCCTAGGTACTTAACACCATGCTACAATGGCAACTATAGTTTTTCCAGAACTGCTAACTTTTGTCCTGCTGCGTCTTATAGTCAAGCTTGCTGATAATCCCCCCGACCAATCAGAACATCCATAGGTAGCCATTCTACACTCAGGAATAGATAATTAAGCGGTTAGTTGACCAAGAGTTTTTTCGGGGCAAAGGGGGAAAATTGGGACAAGGAGAGAGAATTAACGGATAAAGCCGAAAAAATAGTTTATTAATGGCTAAAAACAGCTTTAAAATCAGTAAAATCCGTTTGTTTGCTTAGTGTCCTCAATGTAAGTGAGATAATTGAGCAACTATCTTGAGAATTACCAAAATTACCACCCTGGGTTGACAAGGATGCTGAAATAGATTAAACTCACTGAGAACTCAGCATCTGTATCGCTGGTGTAGAGTAAAAAAATTAAACTACAGGCAAAAACCAAATGTCTAAATTTCTTGATAACCTGACTTATCTGCTGAATATTGTTCTGCAAGACATAAAATTACGATTCAAGCTTTATGCCACTAACCAAACACCTATTATAATCTATCAAATGGGCAAAGTGGGTTCTAGCTCGGTGATGAAATCCTTAAAAAAAAAAGCAATTTTGCCATTGTTTAGTGTTCATTTTTTACTCAAAAACGCTGATAATAGAAGCTTTTACAATCCTAAGGTTTACGAAATTTTAGAATTAAAGCTGCGCAGAGAAAAGCAAGTCAGATGGGGTGAGTTTTTATATAACAAGATAATCGTTCCGAAAAAACAGGTAAAAATTATTTCTTTAACTAGGGAACCAATAGGTAGAAATGTTGCAGCTTTTTTTCAGAACTTTGAAAGAGAAACAGGGAAAAAATATGAACAATCCAATTTTACTCTCCAAGAGCTAATGGATATATTTATCAATTTTTTCCCTCATTCAACTCCCCTAGACTGGTTCGATAATCACTTCAAGCCATTTTTAGGGATAGATGTTTATGAATATCCTTTTCCGAAAGAGCAGGGATATTTAAGAATTAACAAAGATAATGTGGATTTATTGATCCTCAAACTAGAAACCTCTGACAGTGTCAAGGAAAAAGCGATCACCGAATTTCTGGGGTTAAAAGAATTTAAGTTAGTAAGGACGAACGTGGGAGAAGATAAAAATTATCGAGATATGTATAAAGAATTTAAGCAAAATCTCAAATTACCACTATCTTATGTAGAGGAGATGTGCAGTTCTAAATACTTTAATCATTTTTACACGGAGGAAGAAATCAGAAAAGTTTATTCACGATGGACTTAGTAGCATCCCTGGAGCAAAGAAAAAGATGAAAAAAACTCCCTTAAAACTAAAAGAACGTTTAATTCGAGATGCGACGGGTTCTCTTGGTTTAAGAGTTGCTTTCATAACCCTTAGTTTTCTGACCAGTATTATTCTAGCTCGCTGGCTCGGTAAAAATGGCTTTGGGGTTTATACCTATGCAATGACTTGGCCTGCTTTGCTGGGCATTCCCGCGACTCTAGGCTTTAATAACTTATTAGTCAGAGAAGTGGCTATCTATAGCAGTCAGTCAGCTTGGGGATTAATGCGTGGTTTATTACAATGGGCAAATGCAATTGTCTTCATAGTTTCTAGCCTAATGGCATTAGTTGCTATTGCTATTATTCTGAACTGGGGACAAGTCAGGGAGCCGGACTTATTACCATCTCTGTGTGTAGCGATGATTTCCTTACCAATTGTCTCTTTAACTAGCTTGAGACTAGCGACGATGAAGGGTTTACACAGGGTGGTTTTAGGGCAAATGCCAGAAAATCTACTAGCTCCCTTAGTTTTTATTATCCTGACGATTTCTAGCTACTGGTTTCTTAGAAATCAAGAAAATATCACTGTCTGGGTGATGGGCTTAAAATTGATATCTCTTGGCATTACTTTTGTCGTTGGTGTGGTACTATTAGCCAGAGTGCTTCCCCAAGAGGTTAAACAGGCTAAACCTGAATACAAAATTCTGACTTGGCTCAAGGACGGCTTACCGTTTATTTTGCTAGGAGGACTAGCGGTGATTAACTCTCGTATCGATATATTGATGCTCGGTGCCTTGAAGGGGGCGGGTGCTGTGGGAGTTTACGCAGTAGTCAGTCGAGTCACTTCTCTGATTATTTTTGGCCTAGGAATCTTGAATAACGTCCTTTCGCCAACTTTTGCCACACTTTATGCAGAGGGAACGCGGGAACAACTGCAAAGGCTGGTTACTCATAGCACTCGTTTAATCAGCTTGTTTGCTCTGGTCATGACTTTGGGGTTGATTGCATTGAGATACTCGATTTTACAGCTTTTTGGTGCTGAGTTTATACAGGGACAAACAGCTTTGATAATTTTGAGTATTGGCTATCTGGTTAACGCTCTGACTGGTTCCGTGGGTCTATTGCTAAATATGACCCGCCATGCTAAATTTAGTGCAGCAACTGTGGCATTTGCCGCTTTGTTAAATGTCTGTCTTAATTGGCTACTAATACCGAAGTGGGGGGTGAATGGTGCAGCCACTGCCACCGCAATCTCGATGATTGTAGGTAATATTATCAGTGCTATCTGGGTACGCCAAAAATTGGGCATCAAATCTACGGCAATTTAAATGGGTGGGTGGAATTAAATATAAGATGAACGTAGGTTGGGTTGAAGCATGAAACCCAACGCCTGCTCATGTTACGCTACCGCTAACCCATCCTACAAATAATTGTGCCTCCCTACTTAAGTATTTGCGTTTCGATGTTATCAGAGAAAACTTACTAAGGAGATATGATGAGCGAAAATGATATTAATTTGGTTAAGATAATAACCTTTGCCTGGCTTTTATTTTGGGCTTTTTTGTCCGGCAAGAATATAATATTTAAGCGCTATTACTCTGCCTACTTAGTAATTATCATTAATTTTTTGTTTTTTGGTGTGCCGTTGTTATTAGATTTAGTAATTGGTGAACCTAAGTACGATTTTTTTCGTGGACTTGATAATCTAAGAGTGGCTGTTAGGGATGAAACAACCTTTTTGGTTTACTGTCTATACATTGCTATCGTGCCAGTAGTATTGTGGTACAATGGAATCCCCAAAGACAAGGAGAGTCATGGAAGATTATTAATCAATAATCAAACATTTTGGGTTAACTTAATTGGTTTCAGCAATAGGTATAAGCTCGGTAAACAATTTAAGTTATTAATGATACTTATTGGTTACTTTCTTTTATTCTTACCTGTCATTGTTTGGTCATTTAGTCCTAATCCCGGTCTCTACATTACTTACGGAGCAAAAGGTGCTGGTCTCTTGTCGGAAGAAGAGTACAACTTTCATCAACTTATACATCTTTCCTCTTTACTCAGTTTGGGTGGACTAATAACAATAATTGTATTGCAAAAAAATAAAAATTTGTCATTAATAAATTTTTACTTTTGGGCAAGTGTTCTCATCCCAATATCGGTAACAATATGGCTTAACGGCAAGAGATCTATTATTGCTTTCGTGATTTTTGCTTTGGTTCTGACTTTACTTTTAAAAAAAGCTTTAAGTAGAGTAAAACTTTTAGCACTTTTATTGGGTTTATTATTAGTTTTTGGCATTTTTTCCTATTCTTATCAAACTTCCTTAGTCAGGAGTATAGATACAAAGCAAATGTATGAAATATCTCGTTTCGATTATGGTAGAGACCATCTGCTTAAACTGTCTATTTACTCAGAATTAAATCCTGATAAATTTAAGATACTGGATCATCGACTTCAGACAGTTTATCATGCTTTAGTTTTATATATTCCTCGCTTTTTGTGGCCAGGTAAACCCATTCCTTATGATTACAAAAAATATATAACAGCGGCCGCCTTTAACATATCTCCCAAAGATGTTCTCCTCGGTCTAACAGGGACTTGGTTGGGGGAATCCTTATCTAATTTTGGTTGGGTAGGAGCTTTTATCGGTCCAATTACAATTGCCTTAATTTGTAGATTTGGAGATTCTACAAAAAATAATTTCTTGATTATTTTTACTTCTTTTATTGCCCTGTGTTTGCTATTGCTAAGTCTAGGCTCTGTCTTTCGTTTTTTGATTATTTGGTTAATACTTTTACTCAGAGAATACTACCAAAAAAAATACAAGAAATATAAAGGATATAAAATATGAATTCAATTCTATAAACGGAGTTATAATTATGGACTAACTAAATAGTTACTTGATAAGTACTTTTTGCCGATCTAGGAAAGACCTATATCATACAGGGTAAGCGCATCTTAACAATCCTTGACAAAATGAACTTTATGTGAGTTGCTTACCCAGAGATCGATTCAGGCATATTTGAGGAGAATTGGCTATCTCAATTGTTAAGCAAAAATCGACCAAATGTTAAGATTTCGTAACTATTCTGATTGACTGGTATCACTTCAAATGCCCACACAGCAAGCGGATAACACAATTGGTCAATTGTCAATAGCGTTTGAGATGATCTCACCCTGCTATATCATATCAAACTGTGTGTTATGATGCCCTGTGAGAAACTGGTTAATATATAAAGACGAAACCTTATGAAAAACATACTATCCTTTCCATTGAATTCTTTAAACATCTTGACCTTGCCTAGTCGAATAGCAAAAAAAATCAAGTATGGGCGTTCTCTGCACAAAAATCATGTGGTAGAGGATGTTTTCCTCGTTTCCTATCCCAAATCAGGCAATACCTGGTTAAGATTTCTAATTGCTAATGCTATCAAAGTCCATTATAATGTTGAGCAAGATGTTAACTTATTTAATATTTTAGATATCATACCTTCAATAATAGGAGATGGCAATCTTCGTCCAGAAGGTCCTTTTGGCAGGACAGATATACCTAGAATTATTAAAAGTCACTCTGCCTATAACCCTTACTACTACAGAGTCATTTTACTTGTCCGAGATCCTAGAGATGTAATGATTTCCTATTATTACTACCTAAAAGATAGAAAACAAATAGATGATAAGTTAGAGATTTCAGAATTTATTAGACATACAAAATATGGAATTAACAGATGGACAGAACATACAAAATCATGGTATTACAACAACTATGGAGGTGGGGGTGGGCAGATCATTAAGATATTTAGATATGAGGATTTTTTAAAAGACACACACTTGCAATTATCTTCCGTGATGGATTGTTTTGGAATTAAAATCAATGAGAAATTGATAGATGAAGCTATTGCTTTAAGTTCTAAAGAAAAAATGAAAGATTCAGAGAAAAAGCATCTGTCTACCAATATTATAAATGGGAAAATATCCTTTGTGCGAAAGGGAGTTGCTAGTGGTGGACAGGAATTATCTGATCTGGATATAGAGTTTATTGCGAATTCAGCGACAGATATTGCTCGAATACTTGGTTATGACTTGTAGTATGTAAATTTTTCTGATTCTGCAGCCAGATAATTATTTGTTAGCCTGCAAGAGTTTGAAGCATAAATTTACGTTAGCGCAATCATTGATGTTTCTAGGGAATTACCATTTAAGTATGAGGAAGTAAAAGTATGGCATTGCCAAATTTTTTAATTATCGGAGCAGCCAAGGCGGGGACGACTTCCCTTTATGATTGGCTCAACCAACATCCACAAATTTATATGACACCAATTAAGGAGACTAACTTTTTTGCTTTCGAGGGCGAAAAAATTAGCTATCCTAAAGGTTCAATTAGTGAAGGTTATTTGGATGGTTTTAAGACTAGCTTTGAAAGTTATATGGAACAATTTCAGGGAGTTACGAATGAAATCGCCATAGGTGAAGCCTCACCTAGTTATCTATACCATGCTAAGGCGGCTGCAAGAATTAAGTATTATTGCCCTGATGTAAAACTAATAGCAATACTGCGAGATCCAGTGGAAAGAGCGTATTCGCAATTCTTGCATCATGCTCGAGAGGGCTTTGAAAACTGCTTAGATTTTAGTGCCGCCCTTCGGGAAGAAGATAACAGAATTCTTAACAAATGGTGGTGGGGATACTTTTATGTAGACGGAGGATTTTATTATACTCAATTACAGCGATATTTTGAAAAATTTGACTCTAGTAAAATCAAAGTTTATCTCTACGAAGATTTAAGAAGTAATCGTTATGATTTAATCAAGGATATTTTCCAATTTTTGGAAGTTGATGACAATTTTATTCCCGATACATCAACTAAATATAATGTTACTGGTATCCCTAAAAACCAATTATTGCATGAATTTTTGTCAAAGCCAAATCTAATCACCACCTCTGTTAAGTATCTTATTCCACGTCCCCTTCGCCAGAAACTAATTAATGATATAAGAAATTCTAATTTAGCCAAGCCTCAACTAACACAACCCCTAAGACAACAACTAATAAGCATTTATCGAGAGGATATATTAAATCTTCAAGAATTGATTCAAAGGGATCTGTCTGAATGGTTAAAGTAAATAATGAATTTTGGGTTCTTCGTTACTTGGTATGGTTCGGTAGGGTGTCATAAATCGACTAAATCCTTATCTGGCAAGAGATTTAATTGATTAGTTCGCTCTAGATCGAAAACAATTGACAAAAATCGCCAAATGTCTTTCTATATAAGAGTTTCATTCCTTATAATCCTGTCCGTTGCATAATACAAACCGAAGAACCGAATTTTGTAAAAAAAATCAGGAGTTAATACTATTAACCGACATTCCGCACATCTTCATATATTTGGCTCTTCTGGTTTTCGTGTGTTAATTTTTGTTATGAATTAAAGCAAGCAAACAGCTTAAGTCGAAGATGTTCAAAATTGGTAAATCCATAACTCATTCTTTTAATAAGCTTTATTTTGGTATTCATTCCCTCAATTA
>NZ_JADBVE010000194.1:0-10758 GCF_020245285.1 Microcystis sp. M31BS1 | reverse complement strand
ATCGAGAATTTGAAAATAAAGAAGAACTGGAAAAAGTAGTCAATCAGCTTTTAAATGAAGGGGGATTGATTATTAAATGGAGTAGAAAACTTAAAAATAAGGGTAATGCTGTCAATGTAACTTAAATGCGTAAAAGCTTACTACCGGTTTGCCGACACTTTGAATAATTTAGGGGGTAATCCCGCCCTCCAGACGCTGAAATCCTATGATCTTGGTCATGAATTACTGTTAATTGGGCGATATTATCTATCTCAAAATTTCTTGCTTCAGGGGGTTGGTTCCGTGGCGTTTCCGGGCAGTGCTATTCGTCTCGCCGCGGACAATAATACTAGCCCTTGGGTTACTCTACAAGTGTCCCTGTTTATGTTTTTCTGAGTTTATCCTCCTGTTGCCAGAGGACAAGAATGATGGTATGTGATATAATTTGCTCTTGCTTTCATCTACATATTTAAGTGATTTTGTCAAGAAAATGAGCGAATTAAAATCCCAAATCACGGCTATTGATCATCAACTTTCCAAACGTCCGATCGCTCTCGATCCCGCAGGATATTTTATTATTTATCTCGACCGAGAAGCCGGGTTAATCTGTGCCAAACATTACAGCAATATTATCAACGAAAAAGGTTTAGCCGTCGATCCAGAAACGGGAAAAGTTATCGGTGTTAGGCAAAAACTTGATCGCAATCCTGAGTCTATTTACACCGCTAGGACTGCCAAAGAATTAGCCGTCAAAGTAATCGAAGAAACCCAACCTTGTCCCATTACTATGTTCGATCATGCTGCTTATTTAGGTCGAGAATTTACCCGCGCTGAATACGCTTTAATCACCGGCGAAGAATATATTCAGGATTAAAAATTGGGCTTTTCAGTAATCAGTAAACAGTAAACAGGGATAAAGATGAAGATAAATAACTTAAAACTTACATCTGATAACTGATAACTGATAACTGATCACTGATCACTGATAACTGATCACTGATAACTGATAACTGATAACTGATCACTGATCACTGATCACTGATAACTGATCACTGATCACTGATAACTGATAACTGATAACTGATCACTGATAACTGATAACTGATCACTGATAACTGATAACTGATCACTGATAACTGATAACTGATAACTGTTAAACCGTGCCTTTAAATAAACCTTGGGGACGGAATAATAACAGCAATATCATAATTAATAAAGCCACGGCTAATTTATAATCAGAACCAATTAAGGGAACACTAATTTCTTGAGCAACACCAATAATTAAAGCCCCAGCAATCGCTCCGTAGGGATTACCAATACCACCTAAAATAACGGACGCAAACATTGGTAAGATTAAAAACCAGCCCATATTGGGACGTACTCCCCCAGTAATTAAACCGAACATACCTCCAGCTAAAGCAGTTAAAACTCCCGTGATTATCCATGTCCAGAAGACAACCCATTCGACGTTAATTCCGGTTACTCTAGCTAAATCGTTGCTGTCAGCTACGGCACGCATCGCCTTACCAATCTTAGTTTTTTGTAATAAAAAATGGAGGGCAATAATAACTATAATTGCCAAACCAATAACTAACAATCGATCAAAAGCTACTTTAATACCAAAAATTTCTGTAGCGGTCATCACAGGGAGATCGTAGCGTTGATTACTGCCGCCCCAGATCATTAAAATACCATTGCGAAGAAATAAAGCCAAACCGATGGAAATAATAATTAAAGTGGTAGAGTCAGCCCGTCGATCGCGCATAGGTTTCCATAATAATCTCTCGGCAATGAGCATGGCAATAGCTGTCACCGCTGCCCCCACCGGCATGGCTAACCAGAGATTAACCCCTTGTGCATTTACCAGCCAAGTTATGTAAGCACCTAAAGTCATAAAATCGCCGTGGGCAAAATTAGACAGACGCAAAATGCCACAGGTAAGGGTTAACCCGACAGCAGCCAGAGCAATAATACTGCCGACGGCTAAACCATTGAATAAAAGTTGCGGTGTATCCATCAAACCTCTTGTATAAATCAGAAATTGTCCTTAGAAATAGAAGTCAGGAGAGAGAAAATTAATTAACTTTTGTCTTTTACCTTATTTAACTGAAAGCTGAGGGCCTGTGGCTTAAATATTTTTGTTTAGACCAAATTACACGGCAGTATAAGCTCAGACAGCTATTATAAAGGTTTGTGTGCCAGCAATTTCTGGCGGCCGGTGGAAAGCTGACGGCTGATGACTTACTGCTATAAAATCAAGAATGCCCACTGATGGAATTTGCCGCCAATGAAGACTATCTTTCGATTAGCGATCGCTTTTTTTGCCCTACTATTTATCCTATCTCCTGTCAATGCCTTAGCTGCCAGTTCTGCTGCTGTCACAGGAGCCAATGCCAGTTATGAAAACCAGAATCTGACAGGAAAGGATTTTTCGGGACAAAATTTGCAATCTGCCCAATTTACTAACGTTAATCTGCAAGATTCTAACTTTAGCTCTGCCGATTTGCGCGGGGCAGTGTTTAACGGAGCCTCTATCATCGAAGGCAACTTTCATGGAGCGGACTTAACCAATGGGTTAGCCTATCTGAGTACCTTTAAAAATTCCGATTTAAGCGATGCCATTTTTGCCGAAGCAATTATGCTGCGCACCATTTTCGAGGGGGTAAATATCAACGGTGCTGATTTTAGTTTTGCCGTGCTTGACGCTCAACAAATCAAAAATCTCTGTGAAAGAGCCGAGGGTGTCAACTCAAAAACCGGCATCTCTACCCTGGAATCTTTAGGATGTGATCAATGATGCAAACCCGGGTTGGTGTTATTGGTGGTGGACAATTAGCATGGATGATGGCACAGGAAGCCAAGAAATTAGGCATTTCTCTAATTGTACAAACACCACACCCCGACGATCCCGCCGTTGCTTTAGCTGACGGGGTTGTCTTTGCGGAAATAGCCGACGTGGAAGGCACAAAAAAACTAGCTCAACATTGTGATCTGATCACTTTTGAAAATGAGTTTGTTAATTTAGATGCCCTAGAAGAATTAGCGGCCACAGGAGTGAAATTCTATCCTAGTTTGGCAAATCTGCGCCCCCTATTGGATAAATACGAGCAAAGATGTTATTTACGCTCCCTAGGGTTGCCTGTGCCTGATTTTTGGGCGATAGATAATTTATCCCAGCTAGAAAATTATCCTTTTCCGCTAGTGCTGAAAGCGCGACGACACGGTTATGATGGTCAAGGAACCTTTATTATCCGCACTCCTGAAGAATTAAAGGCCAAAAAGCCGCAATTAGAGCGTCTTGACTTGATGTTAGAAGCTTATATTCCCTACGAGCGAGAATTAGCCATCGTTGCCGCTAGGGGATTAACTGGGGAAATCGTCACCTATCCCGTGGTAGAAACCCATCAAGAGGAGCAAGTCTGTCACTGGGTAATCGCTCCCGCCGCTCTTAACCAATCTTTACAGGCTCAAACCGAATCTATCGCCCATCATCTGTTAAGTAGTTTGTCGGCGGTGGGTGTTTTCGGGATGGAATTATTTGTCACTTCCCAGGGAGAGGTATTGATTAATGAAATCGCTCCCCGTACCCATAATTCTGGTCATTACAGCCTTTCTGCCTGTCTTACCTCCCAATTTGCTCTACAACTGCAAGCAGTGGCTAATTTGCCCCTCGGAGCCACGGATTTAAAATCTGCCGGGGCAGTCATGGTTAATCTATTGGGTTTTGAGGATAGTGACGGTGATTATGGCGAAAAAAGAGCAGTTTTAGCGGCAATTCCAGACGCTCACGTTTTTTGGTACGGTAAGAAATCCCGTCCCGGTCGAAAATTAGGCCATGTCACCCTCTTAAGGGATACAAGCGATCGCTCTGAGTTATTGGCCCTAGCAAAACAGATAGAAAAGCTTTGGTATGGTTGTTAGGGAAGTGGGGTGTATTTTCAGTGAACAGTAATCAGTAAACAGTGAACAGTAAACAGTAATCAGTAAATAGTGAACTGATAATTGATAAAAATGTGAACTGAAACCTCACATCTGAAACCTCACATCTGATAACTGATAACTGATAACTGATAACTGATAACTGATTCAGCAAACCTAATTAAAAGACTTTTTTGATTGCCTCGGCCAGTTTTTGACTGATTAACTCGTTACCGTCCCTGCTGAGATGAATATTATCGATATAGAGGGAATCGGGATTAGGATGGGCTTGAAAAATGGGCAGAAAATCTAGATAAAAAATCTGCTGGTTGCCGGTGAAATCCGCTAGTCTTTGACGGGATTTCAATTCATAATCTCGCCCCTGTTTTTGAGCTTCGCGAATGAGGGGAGTGATAGCGATAATTAAACGGGCTTGATTAGCCTGAGCAAGGGATTGAATTTGGGCAAGAGCGTTTAAATTATTGCCCACTCGATCGCCTCCTTCTTGCACCGGTGGTAGGGGAGGATAACGCTTAAAATATCGATCGTACAACTCGATTAAAGCTAAAGCCGGCCGGCGATCAGGATAATTAATTTCTCGTCCCACCACCGCCGAACTAGGAGCTAAAGCGAACAGATCATCGGTGTTCATTAATAACACAATCACCTGAGATTCAAAGGTGCCGAAACGTCGCAGATAGGCCAATTGATTGCGTGGTCCCCACGAATTAGCCGAAGCATTGAGAACTTGCACTGAACCCGTCAGATTTTGGCCTAAATTTTTGGTGATTAAAGCAGCAATGGTCTCTTTTTGATCTGTCCACCAAGAGCCATTAGCGATCGAATCACCGATTAACATTATTCTCGTCGTCTCTGGAGGCCGTTGGGGTGTAATCGGATCGCTGCGCATCGAATACTGATTAACGGCGATAAAATTGGAAAAACGGCGCGTTTGTTGATTAGGAGCCAAAAGATAGCCAATTTCGGCATCAGCTTTGTAAATAAGCGGATTACCGAACCCGAAGACAATTCTTAAAATAGCCTCAAGGAGAAGGCCAAGGGCGAAAAGAACGCCTAGAATGATTAAAGACAGCCGAATGATACCAATTTCTAATAACACGGATAGATGAGAGTTAGCTAATTTATGATCCTAAAGTGTCTCATACTTTCTACATCCATCTCATGAAAAGGAGTTAAAAGCAATGTCAGACTTAAATCGTGGCATCATGAAATTCGAGGGAGCCGATAAACCGGCAGTAGTGGCGATATCGTCGATTATCGTTATCGGTAGTATTATTGCTCTGATTCTTTGGGCAATGAAAGTCGCCTACATCTAGTTAACTAAGTGGGTGGGTGGAATTAAATATAAGATGAACGTAGGTTGGTTTGAAGCATGAAACCCAACGCCCGCTCATGTTACGCTACCGCTAACCCATCCTACAAATAATTGTGCCTCCCTACTTAGAATAATTTCCCTCACTTTTGGCATCACTCGGTTTAAATTTCTGGCCATCACGATCTCACCTCTTGTCCCCTTGAGCCTGTAGGATAGGGTCAAGGGAGAAATTGCTAGTTCCCTCTATTGCGCTTGCTAGTCACACTCGACTCGAAACAGATCATCGATGAGCAGATCAACTTCTGTTTTAACAGAACTGTTGCAGTTACTCCCCCAATGGCGATCGCAGATGTACTTCAAAGCATCCCTGACCGCGCTATCCCACGCCATGGAGGATCAGGTTTTAGCGGAAGACGATCAACCATTAGTGATTGCCAGTTTTCAGCGTGAGCGCTTTTATCGTCAAGAGGCCCATCGCTATCGACGCATTGCCCACAAAAGCGGGCAAGTTTACGTTTTGTCCGCCCCAGAAACCGATTTTAAGCATAGTTCCGACGTTTACGAGACGATCGCTTTTCAACCGGACGACAGTTTAGCCAAAGAATGGCATCTAGTGGTTATCAGTCGCCATTATGCTAGTTGTTTAATCTGTCGGGAACGAACCCATCTGGTAGCCGAAGGGGAAAATAGGGCAGCTATGGATAATAATCGCCGTTTTGAGGGGATTTGGACGAGCGATCGCCATGTGAGTCAACAGGCCGCCCAAATTCTCTTAAATCATATTCTCGATTATCGTCCCGAACTGGCAGAGAAAATTAGGCGCGCTCAAGAAGAATACCTGATCTGTGAACTGACGGACAGGGATCATCAAGAGGAACCGGATCCCTTTGTCCAGCGATTGGTCACTTATTTGCAAGCGGGACAGTATAAACTGCTGAAAGCCAATCGTTCCTTGGCATCGAAAGAACACAAGGAAAGACTGATCAACTCGGTGACAGCGGCGATCCGTCGTTCCCTCGATCCGGAAGATATCCTCCAGGTGGCAGTGCGGAAATTGGGGGAGGGATTGGGAGTCTGTCGCTGCGTGGTCTATCGTTGTAAGGAAGCCGACATTAACGCCACCATCGAACACGAATTTTTAAACCCTGGCATTAGTTCCATCAAAGGACAAAAATGGCCCCTGAAAAATAATCCTCTGTTTCAGGAAGTGCTGGAATTGAGAGAATCCCTAAAAATCGAAGACGCTATTCACGATCCCCGTCTTCCCGGGGATTCCATTCAAAATCTGGTGCGGGAATGTTCCATCTATTCTTGGTTATTAGTACCGATTTTTTACCAAAGCCGTCTCTTGGGAATGTTGGAACTGCATCACTGTGGACCCTATACCACCACTTGGAAGAGCGAGGATGTCGCCCTGGTGGACGCGGTGGCCACTCAAATCGGAGTCGCTCTCATTCAAGCAGAAGCCTACGCTAATTTACAGGATTTAAATGAACAATTAGCCGCCCTCGATCGCACTCGTTCTAATTTAGTCGCCATTACCGGCCACGAATTACGCACCCCCCTGTCCACCATTCAAGTCTGTCTAGAAAGTTTGGCCTCGGAACCGGATATGCCGGCGGAAATGCGCCAAATTATGCTTGATACTGCCCTGAAAGATGCGGAACGAATGCGTAAATTAATCCAAGATTTTTTAACTCTTTCTAGGTTAGAAAGTGGCCGGGTTAATTGGAATCCCGAAGCTTTATCCTTATCGGAATGTGTGGAATTAGCCATCAGTCACGTTCACTCCCTCAATCTCGACAACGAAAACCCCAAAATTAGCAATCTTGTCCCCCCTAATCTGCCCTTTGTTTTAGCCGATGGCGAGTGGTTAGTGGAATTACTCTCCAAACTTCTCGATAATGCCTGTAAGTTTACCGGACGGGAGGGAAATGTCTCGATCGAAGTCGCTTTGGGAAAGCCAAAAACTCTAGAAGTCACCATTTCTGACACCGGACGCGGGATCGAACCCAATCGTTTAGAACAGGTTTTTGATCGCTTTTACCAAGAGGAAGGAGCCCTGCAACGCAGTGCCGGGGGAACTGGTTTAGGACTGGCTATCTGTCGTCAGATCGTCAATGGTTGGGGCGGCGAAATTTGGGCAGAATCCCGGGGCAAAAATCACGGCAGTCAGTTTCATTTTACTATTCCAATATTTAAAGATAAAACTAACAATAATCCCCCAAATACCGCTCCGAAAAAATCCCCCCGTCGTGCTGCCAGTAAACGTAAATAGCGGCCGGTTGCCCGTTTAGTTTTGGCTCTCTACTCGTGACTTCCTATGCCTTTTCTTCATCAAAAACTAAACAAAAAAGCATTAAAAAAGAAGCATCCAATCCCCAGGATATATAATAAACTTAAAAGAGTAATCAATTAGTCGTTTTTAGGTGAAAAAATTATGGGACGTGCCAAGAGAGTGGTTTTAGCTTATTCCGGAGGAGTCGATACTTCCGTCTGTATTCCCTATCTCAAACAGGAATGGGGAGTAGAAGAAGTGATTACCCTAGCCGCCGATTTAGGACAGGGAGACGAATTAGGACCGATTCAAGAAAAGGCTCTGCGCTGCGGAGCGATCGAATCCTTAGTAGTCAATGCTCAAGAAGAATTCGTCAAAGAATACGCTTTTCCCTCAATTCAAGCTAATGCTCTCTACGAAAATCGTTATCCCCTTTCTACCGCCCTGGCTCGTCCTTTAATCGCTAAATTATTAGTAGAGGCCGCCGAGAAATACGGGGCCGATGCCGTCGCTCACGGTTGCACCGGCAAAGGTAACGATCAAGTGCGTTTTGATGTGGGCATTATGACCCTCAATCCTAGTTTAAAAGTTCTCGCTCCCGCCAGGGAATGGGGCATGAGCCGGGAAGAAACCATCGCCTACGGGGAAAAATTCGGGATCGAGTCTCCTGTGAAAAAATCCTCGCCTTTTAGTATCGATCGTAACCTGTTGGGGCGCAGTATTGAAGCCGGTCCCTTGGAAGATCCGATGACGGAACCCCCGGAAGAAATCTATTTAATGACCAAAGCGATCGCCGATACTCCCAACGAGCCGGAATACGTCGATATCGGTTTTAATCAGGGGATTCCTGTCAGTTTAAACGGAGAAAATCTCGATTCTGTCACGCTAATTAGTCAATTAAATGACCTAGTGGGTAAACACGGTGTTGGTCGTTTAGATATGATCGAAAACCGGGTAGTGGGAATTAAATCCCGAGAAATTTACGAGGCCCCGGCTTTATTAGTTTTAATTGATGCTCACCGGGACTTAGAAAGTTTGACTTTAACTGGAGATGTTACCCAATATAAACGGGGAATTGAAGATACCTACGGACAGTTAATTTATAAAGGATTGTGGTACAGTCCCTTAAAGGAAGCGATCGATGCTTTTATCCTCAAAACCCAAGAACAGGTAACGGGATCGGTGCGAGTCAAACTGTTTAAAGGTAACGCTAAAGTGGTCGGTCGTCAGTCAGTCAATTCTATCTATTCTCCCGATTTAGCTACCTACGGAGCCGAGGATCAATTTGATCATAAAGCTGCTGAAGGTTTCATCTATGTTTGGGGATTACCCAGCAAAGTTTGGGCCGAAAAAACTAGAGGGAAGTAATCAACAATTCTCCCCTAAGTAAGTGGGTGTTAATTCAGATCCCCCCAGCGATCAACACCCCCCTTATCAAGGGGGGAAGGGGGGATCGGCACCCCCCTTATCAAGGGGGGAAGGGGGGATCAACATCCTTATTAAGGTAGGGTTGATTCACGAATCAACCCCCAAGGTAGGGTTAATTCATGAATTAACCCTACTATGGGCGAAGGGGGGATCAGCACCCTTATCAAGGGGGGAATCAACAAAAATTAAATTTGAACCAGACTCGATAACTGATTTAAATTTGATCACCGATTTTATCAGACTTAGGATTGTTAATAAAATTAAATATAACTAATGAAATTACTTTTTTAGAACCATGCCAGCAAAAGATATTTACCATGAAGCCGTGAAAAATGCCTTAATTAAAGACGGTTGGAGTATTTTAGCTGATCCTTATAAAATTAAATATAAAGATGTTGAATTTTTGCTGATTTAGCAGCAGAAAAACCTCTGGCTGCTGAAAGAAATGGACGTAAAATTGTTGTGGAAATCAAAAGCTTTTTAAGTCCCTCACCTATGAGAGATTTTGAAATAGCTTTAGGACAGTATATTTTATATCGAAATTTAATCAGTCTTACCGAACCAGAATATCAAATTTATCTAGCCATTAAAGACAGCATTTATGAAAATTTTTTCCAACGAGAATCAATTCAGGCTATTGTGAAAATAAATCAATTACTTTTGCTGGTTGTTGAGATGGAAAAGGAGAAAATTTTACGATGGATAGACTAAAAAAATATCGCAATGCCATTAAAAAAGTATTAACAGAATATCACGAATGGGTTTCTGGTTCTGCTAATTTAGATCAAGAAAGTTGTCTGGTTTTTGACGAGATACATGATCAGTATTTTTGGCTTTTTATGGGTTGGGAAGGCAAGAAAAAAATCAGGAATATTCAAGTCCATATTAGGATTAAAAATGAGAAGATTTATATTGAGGAGGATTGGACAGAGGAAGGTATCGCTACGGAATTATTAAGGGAGGGTATTTCTAAAGAAGATATAGTTTTAGCTTTTTACGATCTGGAAACTCGTAAGTTAACAGGGTTTGCCGTGAGTTAAGTTATCGGTAAATCTTGCCTCGAAATCTGAGGTTGATAAAAGAAGCTTAAAGGAGCTATTCTGTTACTTTTGAACCATTTTATCCCTATAGGTAACAAAAATTTGAGTTATAATTATAATATCTCTATAAACCAGCATAAAAAAAGCTTATGGCTATTTCAATTACTTTAACTTTACCTGATGAGATTTTTAATCTAGCTCAATCCTTAGCCCATTCAATTAACCGTGATCTTAATGATATATTAGTAGAAGCGATCGCTTTTTCTATTAGTCCCAATTATCAAGGCGAAAAAATCTCATCCCTAAATTCATTATCAGATGAAGAAATTATCAAATTAACTCAATTACAAATGGCATCAGAACAGGATCAAAGATTAAGCGAGTTGCTCAATCAACAACAAGAGAGAGATTTATCAACCTTTGAAAATACGGAACTTTGGTCATTGATGCAAATTTATCAAATAAACTTGTTAAAGAAGTCTCAAGGATTAAATGAAGCGGTTAAAAGAGGATTAATTTCACCCTTAGAAGCATGAATCCCAGCCCTATTCCCGACTATATTAAAGATAAAATTCGCCAACAAGCTAATAATCGCTGTGGGTATTGTTTAAGTTTACAAAAATATGTGTTAGGATTGCGGCTCTTCTCGACTTTGTGTGATAATTTTTGCTTATGGAATCGTGAAATGCTTATCAGGCAAGACTTTTAGTGCTATTTGGCGGAATAAACTATCAGTATAGACCTCGTTTCCACACAGAAACCAGAAGAGCCGGATTGCT
>NZ_JADBVE010000193.1:0-35049 GCF_020245285.1 Microcystis sp. M31BS1 | reverse complement strand
TAATGAAGCTTGTTATTTTGTGTTTGGTTTGGATCAAGACGAAAAGTAATTCTCTTGATAGCCATAACTGATCGACCTAGGAAAGTTATACTTTTAGTATAGCCTACAGATATAGGTTGTCAATATGAAACCCAGAAAAGGCTCTCATAGTGTTTTTAGCGTGCGGTTACACTTTGTTTTTGTCACTCATTATCGTAGAAAAGTTCTGAGAGGGGGACAAGCGAGCTAGAAGGTAGATAGGGCAAGCGATATAGCTCTTTGTCCTTTGATGTAATCCTTCAACCGATAGCGGCTAATTTGCATTAGCTCTTCTATATTTTTTGGGAACATTTGATGTAGCTATGGAGGGCTGTTTTAGTCCCTTTAGGAATTCTAGATGTGAGGGGAGAACGCCTGTCTATTTAGGGTCTGCTGAAAAAGTTTTTCGTGGGGGTAGGGTGTGGGGTGTAGGGTGTAGGGTGTAGGGTTTTACCGATTTTCAGGTGGTCAACTAAGTAGGGAGGCACAATTATTTGTAGGATGGGTTAGCGGTAGCGTAACATAATCGGGCGTTGGGTTTCATGCTTCAACCCAACCTACGTTCATCTTATATTTAATTCCACCCACCTACTTATCGCCGTTTCTAAACTAAAGCCTGACTGCAAATAATGATGGGAATTGGTTGCTCCTCACCTTGCAAGCGGCGGCGATCTAACCAGTCCCGCATCTCATGTTGGCTGTATAATTTCTTCAGTTCGCTAAACAAAGCTTCTCCTGTCAGGCTACGGCGCTTAATCAGGTTTAACTCGCGCTTGAGTACAGTGGTAATCGGTTGGCGAAAGGCCTGTTCTAATAGGTTAACCTGCTTACGGATTTCTTCATCCTGAGTGGTTTTAAACAGCAGTCCTAGTTCTCGCAGGACGTAGCGCTGTGCTTGAGTCAGAGAACGGCTGTACTCCCGTTCCGATTGGCGGTGTTGGACTTCCTGAGCAAATTTAACCTTGACTTGCATGACTGCTTGGTTGTAATTTTTGGGCAGCGGCAGTGCTGCTTCTTCTGGGTTGGTTTTGAGCATTCCTAAAATGCGGGCAGTATCTTTTGATCTGATCTCTCCCTGTTCATCGAGCCAGTATAATTGCTGGTAGCCCTTCCAATCTTTGCGGTTCGGATAAGAAGCTTCACAGAAGACAATTATGCCCTTATTCAGAGAAAAGCGAGCCGTTCGGATGCCGTGAGGCAGGTTAGTTATCCGTTCGTATTCAGCCGGATTTTCTCGCTGGAGTTGTCTGAGAATTTCTTCCGCTTCATTGAGGTCGAGAAATTCTCCCTCATCTTCAAACAAACTTAATTGATGACTACCACTTTTTTCATAAATCGCATACATAGCCTCTTCGTTAAGCTGTTCTGTGGGGTCAAGAATTGCCGCATCCTCCCCGATGGTTTCGTGAATTTCTTGAATGCGGTTTTTGAGTTTTTGCCGTAATCCTAGATTCCGCTCTAATCCCGTCTCTGGGAGAAAATTAAAGCCGTAAACCACATCATTCTCGCTGCCAATCCGATCAATTCGACCAAACCTTTGAATGAGTCGGACGGGATTCCAATGCAGGTCATAATTAACAATCAGGTTGCCATCTTGTAGGTTTAAACCTTCGGCTAAAACATCGGTAGCAATTAAAGTCTTGATTTCCGACTCTCCCGGGGTCAATTTATAGTATTTGTTGGCTTTGGGGGCAAATCTTCCCACTACCCGCGCCTTATCTTTATCGCCACTGTAGATGACTTCTAGATCGTCTCGATCGCCGTTAGGATTGAGGTTTTGATATAAGTAATAGGCGGTATCAGCATACTGAGTAAAGATGAGGCACTTGCTATCCTGCAGCGGAGGTTTATTCAACCAATTTTTGAGAGTTTGTAATTTAGCATCTTTGTCTGGAGTAATTGGCTCAACTAAGTGCAAAATTTTCTCTAGCAATTGGATGTCATGTTCGAGGTGTTTCTGCAATATTGTGGCATCAAAATCAGCTAGATCATACTTCCCAGATGCCTGACGCAAAGCATCCATCATGTCTTGTTCTTCCCCATTGTTTGGCTCATAGAGAATTGCCTGAGCTTCTTCTCCGGCGGGGATAATTCCTTGGCGTAAAGCTTCTCGAAAGCGTTGATGGACTTGCAGTAATTTCTTAACAGTTTGTTGGAAGGCATAAACGCTAGATTCAAAGCGTTTGAATAGCAGAACTCGCATCAGTCCTCTTAAATTTGCTCCCCCAGTTTGTAAACTGAGTAATGGTTCTTGTTTGCGCTTATTTGGTAATACATAATTCCCCAAAACATAACGAGCATAGCAAAGTTCATTTTTACGAGGGTTGGCTGGTTGCTGTTGGCGAGATTTCCCTAAATATTGGCGCAGTTCCTGGTAAAGTCCTTGATAGGTATCTTCAATACTATATTCAATGGTTTGTAGTTCTCTTTTGGGAAAGAACTGATGCTTACCACCCACAATAACGTAAGCGCGTTGATTGCCGTTTAAATAATCCTTGAAATTGTCTGCATCTACGGGTTTATGAGTCTTGGCATCAAAGCCGTACCAGCGTAAAATGTGGTTGCGAGTGCGCCGGATCAAGATATTAGATAACAAGTCAGGTAACTGTTTTTCTCCTTTCTCTACTAATCTAAAATACTCTTTTAGATCGGGCGGATCTATGGGTAAATCTGTCTTATCATCTTGATGAAAAAGCTTAATCTGATGATAAATATCCCAAGCACTTTTATTGCGAGGAGTTGCTGTCAGGAAACAGCATTGTCTCCCAGCTGCTAAAAAGGCTTCGACGATTTTATATCTTTGGGTTGCGGCATTCCGGAGGTTATGACTTTCATCAATTAAGATAAAATCTCGATCTTTGTATTTAAAATCTTCTAATAAAACTCTGATGCCACTGGTTTCATCTTCCCGCAGCAATCCCATCGATAAAACGCGGGCGTTAAGTTGATAAATTTCGTTGTAGCGTTCCCACATTTCCACCAGTGGCGCTGGACAAATAATGAGGGGGCGGGCTTTTTCCACTTGTTCAAAGCGTTTGACAATGGCAGCACCAATAAAGCTTTTTCCTAGTCCTACCACATCGGAAACGAAACAACCTCCATACTCGCGGATGAGTTTAACAGCTTGGTTAACTGCTACTTTTTGAAAGTCTGCTAGTTTCTCGGTAATTTCGTTATCTATCATCATTTCGCTGGCAGTTTCTTCTGTCAATCGATCGCGCACGAGCATATAGAGAGTTTTCATATAGATGTCGTAGGGACGTACTGGCATCATCGCCCAAGACTGTTTTAAAGACTGCATCAGTGTTTCATCAAAATCTGTTGCTTCCTGCCAAAGTTGATTGAACCATTCTGTTAAACTGGCATGATTTTCATTACCGTGAACGATAACATTAAGTTCGGTATTGTGGGAAATTCCTGATAAAGTAAGGTTAGAAGAACCAACGATAGCAAGGCCTTTTTCTTGACGTTCCAAAGGTTGTCCCTGCTGGTTATAAATTGTCCCGTAGTCGAAGATATAGGCTTTAGCATGGAGTCGCCCTTTAGTATAAACTCGCACCTGAAGGCGTTTTTCTTCAATCATAAGAACCAGATTTTTTACTAAGGTTTCTGCTTGATCTGTTTGGTCCATTAGTTCGACGCTGGAACGAATATTATCGGCGGTTTCTGTTGCCATCTGCTTGCGTTCTGTCCGTTTGGGATATTCTTGTGCTTCCAGATGGTCTTTAATTAGTTCTAAGCGGCGGTAGCCTTCTGCTAATTGTTCGATGGTTTCCCTGTTGCTGGTGTTGCCAATCAGGAGGCGCATTTGTGGGATGGTGGCGAGACGAGGTGCGATCGCAGTAAAGCCGGAGAGGAAGAAGTAACCGACGGCAAAATGAGCGGCTTCTGAAGAGTGAAGAATTTGGTTGATGTTATCGACTAATTTTTGCTGGCGATTGTCGATGATGTCGTGGGTAGGCATAGTTCGATATCCATAAGAGAATTGTTATATCAATAATGTTTTTTAAGAAAATTTACCCTATATTTACAGCTAAATTTTTAGGTTCTAAGGGAGAATGATGTAATAACATTAGTTGATTTTCTTGTAAGGTTTCGATAGCATAAGCACGTCCTGATGTGTCGCTAAATTCTACTTCAAAAACTGTGGGTTCATAAACTTCTACAATTGTTCCGACTTGTCCGCAATATAATCCTAATTGGGGTAAGTCTTCTAATAAGGCAACTACATCTAAGAGTTTCATTTGATTATCTCCTTAAAGTACATAAGTAGGTAGGCGTTAAAAGTTGTCAGATGCCCCCCTTATTAAGGGGGGATTAAAGGGGGGACTAAGGGGGGATCGGCACCCCCCTTATCAAGGGGGGCAGGGGGGATCGAACCTAAAATACATTTTTAATTTAATTATAACCAGCTGCATAACAAGTCACTAAGCGGGGAAAGTTTTCGTCATTTCTGATGATCCAAACACTGTGAATAATGGCGGTTTTGTTTTGATGAGTCAGGGTAAAATCAATAACATACTTTTGTCCATATTGATTGATTTTGTCAGGAATAGCATCATAGGTTTTAACTGCTTCTAGGAGTGCATTTTTAAGAAATTGAACGTTATTAATATCTAAGTTTAAGACGGATTTAAAAACCCTGGCTTTATGCTGTCCATCTGAATGATTTAGATTCAGGGCATAACCGGTCAATTTGTTATCATCAATAATGGTATTTTTAGGATTGGGTAATTTCACATTATACCACCTACTCAATCATTGTCTCTGCTGCCTTGATTGAACTATGATCTATGGCGCTCTCGGTCAATTTCAGAAAATATATCATCGAGTTCTGGTTGATTTTTCCATACTCCAATAAGAGTTTCTAAGTCTTCCCACAATAATTTTTTTTGAATTAAATTATCGGGGATTTCTAGAGAAATTTTTACGCCATTAGGAAGAGATAAATCCTCTAATAGCTCAATAGTATTGCCTTTGATAATTCCTTGTATTTTCATAGTATTTTAGGATAATGCTTGCCCAACTAAGACGGCAGTTTCACGATCTAGAACAGAGAGAGTTTTCCGAATTAATTCTATTGGTAATTCTAATGTTTTATAAGTTGTTTTTCCCATTTTATTTGTACTACTAATTAATGGCATATTCTGTGAATTTTCGTTTAAATGGAGAGTGAAATCCGATGACAATATCTGTTTTAGGAATTCCTAGTTCAACTAACTGTTCAGCTACTGAAATTTCTGTGTTGTTCTGTTGAATATAAACTTTGTTGTTAATAATATCTAAATGTAAAAGACATCCATAAATCCAATGATTATTATGCCAACCAACTTGTACTAATAAATAATGTTTTCTCAGATCGTCAAAGATTATTTCTAGGGAAATTTCACTAGACTGCTGAATTTTAGCTTGTTCTTCAATTAGGGATTTAACTAATTCACTGTAGTTGATTGCCATTCTACGATCTCCTCTCTGTGATATCCCTAGCTGGCATATCCTTATTTTAGCAGGTTTTCCTAATTTTAGCATCTTGTAACAATCTTAAGGTTCACAATCCATACAATGCCGCTACTCTCTCATCTGACGACTGGGTTATTTACCTCTATTTTAACAGATTCGCTGTGATGATTTCAGATACCCGACTTCTTAAAGAAGTCGGGTATCTAACCCCTTACAGTCCATATAATGCCGCTACTCTCTCATCTATCTCTTTCTCCCATTCTTCACAGTTAACCCCCTTGGCATCTAAGCATTTTTGTACTAATTTAATGATGGGTTCTTTTTCGGATTCAGAAGCATTTGGAACTATAGCTTTTTGAAGATATACTCTTAGTAATTGGTATCCGTTTTGAATTTGTGTGCAATGACGGGTTATTTCTTGCCAAAAGGATTGAGAATTTAAAATACCTAATAAATATAAATCATCAATTACTATCATCCATACAGCGTCATTAACAAATATTCCATTAGTATCATAAGCAAAGCAAGGTTTTACTTGAAAACGTTGATAAACGATTTTAGGCTTGCTCAATTCTTGATAATAAGCCACATTATCTTGTATCTCATACCATTTATATGAACCTGGCTTACGTCCTAACCATTTTTGAGTTTTAGAATAGTTTTTAGGCTTTGGTTCTAATTGTGATCGATATTGTTGAAGATATTCTATAACAGCAGGAAAATCATTAATTTCAATTCCTTGTTTTGTAAAAATTAACCATCTATCTTTAAGATCAATAGACCACTTTTTAATGTCTTTACCAATGGCTAATGGTTTGATTATTTCTGAGCTTTTTTCATCTTGATTGATTAAATATTCTTTTGTTTTTTTATCAATAAAAAAAACTTTGCTTAAACCTGTTTTTATTCCATAAAAAAAATTTCCTTTCACGTATTCTTCTAAAGTAATTCCCGACGCTTTCATTTTTTTAATAGAATCAACTGTAGAAGTATCAGTTAACATCCAATTTTTTCCATTCAAGGATTGATGATTTAAAATATTTCCCTGTTGACGAATTAAAGTTGAGACATCAGGATAGGGATCATCTAATGATTTTACTTCAGTAAAAATAATTGAATCATTGAGTCCTTGCTCTTTATTAGCAATAAAAATCATCGGGTAAGCTGTCGCACTCTTGAATACTGGTAAATCCCCAAAATCGGTAATACTTCTCACCTGACAAGTATCAGCGATATGCTCTCTTAACTTCTCCCCATACTTTGCCCGAAACCATTTATTAGAAGAAATAAAAGCTAACATTCCCCCAGTTTTAAGTAACTGTAAAGCTCTCGCATAAAAGAAACAATATAAATCCGATGTTCCCGTATAAACTTCCGGGTAAACTTGCTTTAAAGTTGGCTTTAAATCCTTAATCAATTCCTGTCTCACATAGGGGGGATTTGCTACCTGAATATCAAAACCTCCCTCCGCTAATACCTCGGCAAACTCCACCACCCAATCAAATCCTTTTGAGATAGCTTCCTTATCACTCGCAATCACAGAAGCACTGCCATGGGTTAATAAAGCAATCTGTTTCTTAACCTCATTAATCTCCTGTTCAAGACTTTGTTTATCACTGCCTAAATGCGCTCTTAAATACTTCGCTTTAGCTTCCCTAAACCGATGGATAAACTCCTCGCGCACCATCCCAGAACCTTGGGGATTAGGAGCAGTTAGACTATCTCCTGTTTCAATTTTAAACTTCAAATTCGGTAGCGGTGGCGGATTGTCTCCCTCATATTCAACCGCTAAGGAAAGCCATAACCTTAAGCGAGCAATATTAACCGCAAAAGGATCGATGTCAACTCCATAGATATTGGTTTCAATAATCTCTAATTTGCGCTGATAAACCGTTTTGTAATCAATACCTTTAGTGGCAAATAAACACTGACGCAAATCTAATAACTCATGCAACATTCCCAATAAATAAGCTCCACTGCCACAGGCAGGATCGCAGACTTTAACCTGTTTTAAGGTTTCTAAAACTGCCTCTGGATTCTTTAAATTAATAGCATTATATTCGTCAACAAAAAGCTCAATCGCTTCTTTGTTTTCAGAAGTTAACTTACTGCTTAAATATCCCTTCAACGCCTCCCGACACATAAAAGAAACTATCGGTTTAGGTGTGTAATAACTACCTGATTCATGTCTTCCCGTGACTAATTCCTCAAACACTTTTCCCAACATTTCTGGGTCCACTGCTACCTCCACATCAAGAGGTGTACTCTCAGTCACCGTGAAATTAAAATTACTAAAAAGGCCCTGTAGGATAACATTGATCGCCTGATCGGGTACTATTATATTAGGATTGTGGTCATCCTCATCTTGTTCAAATAATCCCCCATTAAGATAGGGAACTGTGCCGATTATTTGCCGAAGAAAACCACCGTTATTGATACTGATAATATCCGTTTGTTGGGGATTATTTAGTCCCGTAAAAAACAGATGAGTCAAGCGATTATGATAAAAGTTTTTGTCCGAGGTGCTGTTATCATTCTGATAATCCTGCCATAAGGTTTCTAGATAGTTTGTTTGTTCGTTAAACTTCAGCCAACCTTTTTTCTGGATAAAAACAATAAACATCAGGCGATTAAATAGCTTCTGAGTAAATAGTCTTCTCTGGTCAGCATTAGGGATAGTTTTAGTAATTAATTGCTCAACTTTTTCAAAGACCGAGCGATACTGTTCAAAAAATTTCTTAGTAACTTTCTCAACATCAAAAGCTTCATCATGACGTTCCTGAATCGCTAAAGGAGACTCGGAACTAATATTATCTAAATCCAGTAAACTTAGGCGTTCTGTGGCGGTTCGTAACTGTTCCCCCGCACCCACTGTAATTCGCCGCAAGACTTGCCGTTTTTCTTGTTTAACATCATATTTAACATTGATAAAATGCCACCGTTCTTGGTGGAAATCAGAGAAAACAAAGAGAGTGTAGGGATGGTTTTTTAGCAGTTGAGTAACGACAAGACGCTCTAAATTGAGCAGCAGTTGCTTAGAGTTGAGACGAGCATAAATAACCTGAAAATCTTTCCCCCCAGAAGCTAATAGGATTGGATCTTCTGCTAATGCTTCTACTGCTTTATCTGGCCAATTGCGTCGGGACAGGGTTTGATTTTCTCGCTCGTAATTTAACTCGGACCAGAATAATTTTTTGAGCGAATCCAATCCTCTCAGGGATGAAAGAAGGTCATAAACTGACTGCCGAAGTTCAATATCACTCATAAGTTTTCTCACGACCTCTCCTTTAGGTTTACTTTCTCTAGGTAGCTGGTTATAAATCCCCCCTTGATCCCTAGGGTTGATTCATGGCAGGGTTGATTCATCGTAGGGTTGATTCATGAATCAACCCTACCCTTAATAAGGGGGTGTCTGATTTTAACATCTGACTACTTAGGACTTTTGCCACTTCAGTTAAATTGTATCGGGATCGATGCCTAATTCTCGCAATTTTTGGGACAATTTTTCCTTAGCTTGTCGTTCCCTTTCTTTTTCTAAAAGAGCCTGTTCTTTTTCTAAAAGAGCCTGTTCTTTTGCCTGTCGTTGCTGTAATTCGGCTTCTTGAGGAGTGGGGACTAATTGACCATCGGCGGTAAAATAACGCAGTTTCCGGTCAAATATCCCTAAATATAATCCTAACTGTTCACTCCAGAGATAACCCTGTTCATTGGGAGAAATGGCTTGATATTGTCCCTCAATTAGTCTAAATCCTTGTAATTCTAACGTATTAGGATCGAACCAAAAATAATTAGGAGTGCGAAAGGTATTTTGATAGAGAGTTTTCTTGTTATTGCGGTCAATATTGGCCGTAGAATCGGAGAGAATCTCGACAATTACATCGGGATATTTACCCTGTTCTCCCCAAACTACCCAACTTTTGCGGGGACGTTTTTCGGTATCTAAAACCACAAAAAAATCTGGACCACAGAAATCACGTTTTTTTAGTTGTTCCGCGTTGTAGTAGATGGTTAGATTTCCCGAAGCGTAGTAATCACTCCTCTCGCGCCATAATAATTCTAGACAACTAAGGAGAATGATGATCTGTTGCAGGTGTAGATCACTTTCCAAGGGTGGTTCATCACTCCATAAATCTGTGGGGGGATAGGTGACATCTGGGATAATGTCTAGGGCTGTCATGACTTTTCCCGGTATTTTTAGGATTGACTAATTATAGCTTTTTCTCACAATTGCAGAGATAAGGCGGGGGGATTTTAACCAATAACTTAAGTAGGTAGGCGTTAAAAATTATCAGACACCCCCCTTATCAAGGGTAGGGTTGATTCATGAATCAACCCTACCTTATCAAGGGGGGCAGGGGGGATCGAATCTAAAATCCATTTTTAATTTAATTATAACCAGCTACTTAATCCTAGACCTTGACCGATCGCCTTCGGCACTTTATCCTAGCGCCATGGGCAAATATGTTAAAACTTCTATACAATAGCGCCAATAAGCCCGATAACAACGATGACTGAAACCCTAATTCAACCCGCAACCCTAGTAGAACTCTTACGTTACCGCGCCACGACACAACCGGACGGCCATGCCTACACTTTTCTTATCGATGGTAAAAAAGAAACCCCACCTTTAACCTACAGTGAACTCGATCGCCAAGCAAGAGCAATCGCCGCCTATTTGCAAAAATACCAGGCCCAAGGGGAACGCGCCCTATTACTCTATCCTCAAAGTTTAGAAGTAGTGGCCGCTTTTTGTGGTTGTCTTTACGCGGGAGTGATTGCCATTCCCGTCCCCCCACCGGAATCGGGACGACTTAAGCGCACTCTGCCCCGTTTACGGGCAATTGTCAAGGATGCTAATGCCACCTTTGCCCTAGTTACCGAAAGTATTCTGACTCTTATTGAAGGTGTTAAGGAAGAATTTCCAGAATTCGACCAAATGAAATGGATTACTACCGAAAGCATTGATATTTCGCTGGCGGACCAATGGCAAGATCCCCAGGTGGATAAATCGGCGCTTGCTTATCTGCAATATACCTCCGGTTCGACTAATATCCCCAAAGGGGTGATGTTAAGTCATTTTAACCTGATGCACCATTGCGGTTACTTGCAAAAAGCTTGTGGTTACGAACCGGATAGCGTTACCCTCACTTGGATGCCCTATTTCCACGATTACGGGTTAGTCGAAGGTATCACCGTCCCCCTCTACAACGGTACACCCTGCTATCTCATGTCTCCCTTTGCTTTTATTAAGCGTCCGATGCAGTGGTTAAAAAATATTACTAAGTACAAAGTTACTCATAGTCAGGCCCCCAACTTCGCCTATGATCTTTGTACTCGTAGGATTAAAGCTGCCGATTTAGCGGAATTAGACCTGAGCAGTTGGCAGGCCGCGGGAAATGCCGCCGAACCGATTAACCCGAAGGTAATGGCCAAATTTGTCGATACTTTTGCAGATTATGGCTTTTCTTGGCAAACTTTCGCCCCTGCCTACGGATTAGCTGAATATACCCTCTTGATTTCTAATAAACCCAAGGGAACCACCCCAATTATCACCGCTTTGGATGCAACCGCCTACGAACGCGGTAAAATTGTCCCTGTAGGCTCCGATCGAACCACGGGAGTTAGATACGTCCCCAGTTGTGGTCGTCGCGTCTGTGATACCCGTATAGCTATGGTTAATCCCGATACTTTCACCCTTTGTGCAGCCGATGAAGTGGGCGAAATTTGGGCCAGTGACCCCAGTATGGCCGCCGGATATTGGCAACGGGAAGACGCAACCAAAGAAACTTTTCAAGCTTATCTTGCTGATACAGGAGAAGGACCGTTTTTACGCACCGGAGATTTAGGTTTTCTTCTCGATGGGGAATTACATATCACGGGACGGATTAAGGATTTAATTATTGTCCGTGGCAGTAATCATTATCCCCAGGATTTAGAATGGTCAGTACAGCATCTTAATGAGGTTTTTCGTCCCGATTATGGTGCCGCTTTTTCCATTGAAGATAACGGGGAAGAACAGTTAGTTGTTGTCCAAGAATTAGAACGTCGCAGCGGGGAATTAGATACGGCTAAATTAATCGCCGATATCCGTCAAGAAATCGCCGAAGAACACGAAATTATGACCCATGCCATTGTTTTGGCTAAATCGGGAACAATTCTCAAAACTGCCAGCGGCAAAATTCAACGCCGCGCTATTAAACAGAATTTTCTCAATGGTAATATGAGTGTTATCGATGCTTGGTCAGAAAATCCTCAGTTAGTTAGTAAATTTGATCGCTCTATTTCTGAAACAGAAGCATAGTTTTTTGGGTGGGCAATGCTCACCCGATCGAGGATAAATAATCGTGTTAGGATTAGGTTAGGGATTAAAGTTAGGGAGAAAGTGATGTTAACTAAACTGATGGTCAAGCCCTCTTCTTGGATTGAAAAAGGAATTAAGCTATCGCCAGTAAGGGAAAATTATCTCTTTAAATTCACTGAGGAATTGCAGTGTCGATTAGAGGAACTACGGGAACTAGAAAAAAATTCCCAACTTAATTCTCAAGAAACCGCAGAATTAGCCGGTATTTTAGAGTTAAACGAGATTTTCACGCTCTTAAATGCGAGAATAGTTGCTGAATCTAAATGATTAGTATCACCACTCGATTACAAGTCCGAGCAAGAGCCAACTATCTGTGTGAATACTGTCATTCTTCAGAAGAAATTAGTGCCGCACTATTTGAAGTAGATCACATTCAGCCCAAATCTTTAGGAGGCAAAGATGAATTGGCAAACTTAGCTTTAGCTTGCCAAAGATGTAACAGATATCGCTACAATTTTATCAAGGCAATTGATCCGAAAACAGAACAAGAAGTAGAAATATTCAATCCGCACCAACAGCATTGGCAAGAACATTTTATCTGGACACCAGATGCTTTAAAAATAGTGGGAATCACTCCCATCGCTAGGGCAACTATTGAACGTTTGGACTTAAATGATGATAATCATAATGAAGGTTTTATCGTTAAAGTTCGTCGATTATGGATCCGGGGAGGTTGGCATCCACCCAGCGCCGATAAAAAACAGGAATAATAGCTTATTTTTATCTAGGTAAATGAGCTTCAATTAAGTTTTTTTCCAGAACGTAGGTTGGGTTGAAGCATGAAACCCAACGCCCGATTATGTTACGCTACCGCTAACCAATCCTACAAATAATTGTGCCTCCCTACTTATATTTATCGGATGTATGAGTAAACAGGATAAATTATTGATTAAAATTCTTTTAGGTAATTCTGATGCTAACATTCCCTTCGAGCAACTTTGTCAACTACTGAGGAAATTAGGATTTGATCAACGAATAGGAGGAAGTCATCATATTTTTACCAAAGAAGGAGTTGAAGAAATTTTAAATCTGCAACCCAAACAAGGAAAAGCCAAAGTCTATCAAGTTAAGCAAATTCGTAGTCTGATTTTAAAATATAAGTTAGGATATCAAGATGAAAATTCGTTATGAACTGATTATTTACTGGAGTAATGAGGATCAACTATTTATCGTTGAAGTTCCAGAACTTGCAGGATGTATGGCTGATGGAGAAACTTATCAAGAAGCTGTGCAAAATGCTGAAATCATTATTCAACAATGGATTGAAACAGCACAGGAATTAGGCCGAGAAATTCCTGAACCTAAAGGACGTTTATTATTTGCTTGAACAACCGCAGGAATATGTAATACTAAATCCAGTTATTAAAAACTGATTATTTATTCCCCCTTTTGCATGAGTGCCTCTGCTGATATGTAGCTTATACTCAACGGATTTATTATGATTGGTACTCAACAGGAATTATCTGGATTTGCAAAATATTTAAATGATCAGGACTCCAGGAATATAATACTAAATCCCCAATTTTTTTGAACAGAAAAAGTAAGGGCGAAGCATTCGGATAGGAAATCTACGGTTTCAGCGATAGGTTATCGCTCGAATGCTTCGCCCCTACGGGACCCTTGACTTGTGGGGAAAGGTAGAAATTAAGAGGCAAATAATCCCGATATTAATAAAGACATCAGCCAGATTAAAAACAGGAAAATTAATCAATCTAAAATCGATAAAATCCACCACATAACCAAACAAAAAGCGATCGATACCATTGCCGAAAGCTCCTGCTAAAATAAAACCGTAGGCCAATTGTTCCCAACGGCTTAAATGCGGTCCAAAGTAAGCAAAAGCCATTAATCCCAAACTAACTAATAAGGATAGCCATTTTAGCCAACCAACACCGCCCCGAAAAGCACTAAAAGCCGCCCCAGTATTAATCACATAGGTGAAATGAAAAACCCCCGCAATAATCGGAAAAGTATCACCAATTTGCTCAAAACTCTGCACAGTTATATACTTAGTTACTTGGTCTAAAATTAGACCAATAACCGCCACTATCCAAAACCAGCGATTCTTTTTTAACATTGGTTGTGGCATCAATAAAATAATAATTTACGGAAGAAAAAGGCAATAATTGCCACCACACAAATTACTACTAACTGCCCTAAAAATGGCCAGACTGAATAATTCATAAATAGGGTGGGCAAACTATCGGGAAAGGTGATTTGACTGGCTTGGGGCTGAAAAATCGACAATCCCAGCATATATAATAAACCGCACAGATGAATCACTAACAAACCGGCAAAGGCACTTAAAGCCAGAGTTTCTATCTTGGCGCGCCAGCGAAAAGCCAACCAACCACACAGCCATGCTCCCGGCATAAAGCCTAAAATATAGCCAAAACTGGGTTCTTTCAGATAACCTATTCCCCCACCCTGAGCAAACACAGGCAACCAAGTTAAACCGAGAAAAATATAGGCCACCTGGGCAAGAAGCCCGGCATTTTTGCCCCCCAGACAGCCCGTTAACAATACTGCCCCAATTTGGTAAGTTATGCCTAGTTTTTGCGAAGATAGACCCGCAGCCGACCAACTAGCTAGGCTTACTGGAACAAATGTACTAAAGATTGTCAGCAACAAACCAATCAAGGCCCAGATTAACTCATTGGGAACCGATGCGGAAGTGCGCCGGGGCGGAGAGCCTCGTCCTCGACGTGATTTAGGTTGCCTGTTGGGGTTGGTATTCACCGGGGATGGGGGCTTCTCCTCCTATTAAACTAAGATCAGCCAACATCGCCTGATCCTGTTGGGGGGGTTGTCCTAGAGTGGTCAAATAATGCCCAATCAGCATAGCATTAATTCCCGATTTTAGCCCCTGATTTTGCAATTCTCCCATCACTGCCTCCCGTCCCCCGGCATAACGGAGGATTTGTTGGGGTAAGATAAACCGGAAAATAGCGATCGCTTTTAGGGCAGTAAAAGGGTCGAGTTTGGGTAAATGACCTAAAGGGGTGCCACTTCTGGGGTTTAATAGGTTAATCGGCACTGATTCCACTTCCAATTCCGCCAGGGAAAAAGCTAAATCAATGCGATCGGTCCAACTTTCCCCCATACCGATAATTCCGCCCGTACAAGCTTGAATTCCTGCCGCTTTCAGGTTTTTTACCGTTTCTACCCGATCCTGCCAACTGTGGGTGGAGACCACGTTAGGATAAAAATTCTCGGAAGCTTCCAGATTGTGATTATAACGGGTAACTCCGGCTTCTTTTAAGGCCTGGGCTTGGGGGAGGGTTAACTCTCCCAGGGCGCAGCAGGGTTTAATCTTGGCTGTTTCGATGATTTCTTGAACTGTGGCCAGTATTTCCTCGAATTCCTGCGATTTAGGGCTATTGTACTTTAATCCCCGACCTTGACTAACTAAACAGAAACGTTTGGCCCCCGCGTCGGCTGCCGCTTTCGCATGGCTGACGATTTCCTCGCGACTTTTTAAACCGTAGATAGGCGAATCTTGACCGGGATGGTGGGCGGATTGGGAACAAAAACTGCAATTTTCCGAACAACTTCCCGATTTTATGTTGATAATGCTACATAAATCCACCGTATTGCCACAACAGGCCTGACGAATGCGATCGGCAGCTTCACATAAGCTGAAAATATTTTCCTGACCTTCGATCGCAGTTAAAGCTAGGGCCTCTTGCTTACTGAGTCGATCGCCGGCGATAATCTGATTAGCCCTAGTCTGTAACCAGTTTTTTAAGGCTTCTCCCTCCACGGGGATAGATTGAGTAGCGGTGTGTGTAGAGACTTGTACCACGTCGTTTATGCTCTGACTAAGTTAGGCTCATCTTATCATTGTTCAGTTACCAGGGAAAGATTAATAAAAAACTTTAGAAAAAAATGCCCTTTTGTGCTAGACTACCCGCAAAAGTTATCTTGTCTCCGATTTTATGAAAGTTATTCCCACGGAAATTCCTGATGTTTTAATCATTGAACCGCAAGTTTACGGCGACGATCGAGGTTTTTTCTTGGAGAGTTTTAATCAGAGAGATTTTCGAGAAAAAACTGGAGTCAATACCACTTTTGTCCAGGATAATCACTCTATGTCCTTAAAAAATGTCCTGCGAGGATTGCACTATCAAATCCGCAATCCCCAGGGTAAACTGGTGCGAGTAGTGAGCGGTAGTGTTTTTGATGTGGCAGTGGATGCGCGTCAAAGTTCCCCCACTTTTGGGCAATGGGTAAGCTGTGTTTTAAGTGCGGAAAATAAACGTATTTTCTGGGTTCCCGAAGGTTTTGCCCATGGCTTTCTAGTTCTCTCTGAACGAGCCGAATTTCTCTACAAAACCACTAATTATTATTATCCCCAATACGAAAAAACCATTTTATGGAATGATGCCGATTTAGGGATTGATTGGCCCTTAGATACCCCCCCGATTCTCTCCCCTAAAGACCAAGCTGGACAACCCTTTAAATCCGTGGAAGTTTTCCCCTAAAGACAATGAAAAAAGTTTTACTAATTGGTGCTAAAGGTCAAGTGGGACAAGAGTTACAGGTAACTTTACCGCAGTTAGGTGAAGTTATTAGTATCGGTCGAGAAGAACTAGATTTAACTAACTCGGAAAAAATCAGCCAGTTAATTAGGGAAATTCACCCCGATTATCTGGTTAATGCCGCCGCTTATACGGCAGTGGATAAAGCCGAAACCGAGCCAGATTTAGCCTATTCTATCAATGCTATAGCCCCAAAAATCATGGCGGAATCTGCCGAGAAAATTCAAGCTAAATTTCTTCATATTTCCACAGATTATGTCTTTGATGGTCGGAAAAATACCCCCTATCTAGAAACCGATCTAACTAATCCTTTAGGGGTTTATGGACAATCCAAGTTAAGGGGAGAAGAGGAGATTAAAACTGTTAATTCTCAGGCAATTATCCTGCGTACTGCTTGGGTTTACGGCAGTTATGGCAAAAGTAATTTTGTCAAAACTATGCTGAGATTAGGTAAGGAAAGAGAGGAGTTAAAAGTAGTTGTTGATCAGGTGGGAAGTCCCACTTGGTCCAAAGATATAGCCACGGCCATTACTCACCTTCTAATTAATGTCGATAATCCCGCAGGAATCTATAATTTTACTAATAGCGGTGTTGCCAGTTGGTTTGATTTAACTAAAGCTATTTTTGAGGAGGCAAAAATAAGCGGTATTCCCTTAAAAATTCAGAGAGTAATTCCCATTACTACTGCTGAATATCCTACCCCAGCAGTGCGTCCGGCCTATTCGGTTCTTTCTGGTCAAAAAATCTCGCAACAATTGGGTTATATTCCTCCCTATTGGCGAGATTCTCTCAAAGCGATGCTCAACCAACTATTTAATCTTTAAAACTATGAAAGCACTAATTTTATCTGGTGGTAAAGGTACGAGGTTACGTCCCCTAACTTATACTGGGGCAAAACAGTTAGTTCCCGTGGCCAATAAACCGATTTTATGGTATGGAATCGAATCAATTGTCGCCGCAGGAATTACCGATATTGGCATTATTATCAGTCCCGAAACCGGGGAAGAAATTCGTCAGACCACGGGCAGTGGTGAACAGTTTGGCGCTAAGATAACTTATATTCGCCAAGATCAACCAGCAGGATTAGCTCACGCGGTTAAAACTGCCCAATCTTTCCTAGGAGATTCCCCCTTTATTATGTACTTGGGTGATAACCTAATCGAGGATGATTTATCGCCCTTTTTAGACTCTTTCCAAAAACAGTCCCTTGATGCTTTAATTCTCCTGCGAAAAGTGTCTAATCCTAGTGCTTTTGGGGTGGCAAAAGTAGATGAAACTGGCAAAGTTTTATACTTAGTCGAAAAACCGAAAGAACCCCCCTCAAATTTAGCTTTGGTGGGGATTTATTTTTTTGCTCCCACCATTCATCAAGCGATCGCATCTATTCAACCTTCGGCCCGGGGTGAGTTAGAAATTACCGACGCTATCCAAGAATTAATCAATCAAAATAAAGCAGTAGAAGCGAATAAACTACTGGGTTGGTGGTTAGATACGGGTAAAAAAGATGATTTATTAGAAGCAAATCGGATTATCCTTGATACCTCTCTAGAAATCGCTTTACTAGGAGAAATTGATCCTAATAGTCAGGTGATCGGACGGGTACAAATTGGCCAGGGTAGTAAAATTATTAATAGTACCATTCGCGGCCCTGTCATTATCGGAGAAAATTGTCAGATTGAGAATTGTTTTATCGGTCCCTATAGCAGTATAGCTAATGGCACAAAATTAATTGATGCCGACATAGAACACAGTGTTATTCTCAAAGATGCCACGATTATTGGCATTCATCAGCGCATAGTTGATAGTGTTATCGGACGACGGGCAAAATTAGAAATTGCTCCCCAACGTCCGAAAGCTTTACGCTTTATGATTGGGGATGATTCCCATATAGAATTAGTTTAGTTATCGGGGATTAACTGCTTGTTTAATTAATACCGGAGGATCGAGAATTTCCTTAGCTAATTCGCCGGCGGTTTCCCAGCTTTTCTGGCAAAGATTGACATTTTTAGGAGAAAAAAGCCCACCTAACTATGTTACAATCAAGAGTCTGACCTATTTTACCGTTCTAGAACTATGACGCAACAGTATCGCATTACCCTACTACCCGGCGATGGCATCGGGCCGGAAATCCTCGCTGTCACCGTAGAGATACTGA
Organism: Microcystis sp. M31BS1; assembly: GCF_020245285.1. Lineage (NCBI taxonomy): Bacteria > Bacillati > Cyanobacteriota > Cyanophyceae > Chroococcales > Microcystaceae > Microcystis > Microcystis sp. M31BS1. The sequence goes on along the minus strand of NZ_JADBVE010000193.1, from coordinate 16,514 downwards.
AAGTCATCGGTAAAAAATTTGACCTCCAGTTTGACTTCCAAACCGCTTTAATTGGAGGGGCAGCCATTGATGAAACCGGCAGTCCTCTCCCCGAAACAACCCTTAGTACCTGTAAAAATAGTGCTGCTGTTCTCCTGGCCGCTATTGGGGGTTATAAATGGGATAATTTGCCTCGGCAGCAAAGGCCAGAAACGGGATTATTAGGCTTAAGATCCGGTTTAGGTCTTTTTGCTAATTTGCGTCCTGCCACCATTTTTCCGCAATTAATTGACGCTTCTAGTCTCAAACGGGAGATTATCGAGGGAGTGGATATCATGGTCGTCCGGGAATTGACCGGGGGTGTTTACTTCGGTCAACCGAAGGGGATTTTTGAGACGGAAACGGGAGAAAAATGCGGTGTAAATACCATGGTTTACTTAGAATCGGAGGTGGACCGCATCGCTAAGGTGGCCTTTGAAATTGCCCAAAAACGCGGTAATAAACTCTGTTCCGTCGATAAAGCTAATGTTCTTGATGTTTCCCAACTCTGGCGCGACCGGGTGACGAAAATGGCCGCTAATTATCCCGATGTGGAACTTTCCCATCTCTACGTCGATAACGCAGCCATGCAGTTAGTCCGGGCCCCCAAACAATTTGATACTATCGTCACGGGCAATTTATTCGGTGATATTCTCTCCGATGAAGCGGCCATGTTAACGGGTAGTATCGGAATGTTACCCTCCGCTAGTTTAGGGACTGCTGGGGTGGGAGTTTTTGAACCCGTCCACGGTTCGGCCCCAGATATCGCCGGCCAAGATAAGGCCAATCCGATCGCCCAGATTCTCAGTGCTGCTATGATGTTAAGATATGGGCTAAATCAGCCTTTAGCGGCAGCCGCGCTGGAAAAAGCCGTCGAAAAAGTTTTAGAGTTCGGTTATCGTACTGGAGATATTTTCTCAGAAGGTATGACATTGGTGGGATGCCAAGCTATGGGCCAGGCCATCCTGAAAGTTTTAGAATCATAACAAAAGTGACAAATTCAGAAATCGTCATATACCATTGATTTAATAAATACGTCAATTTAATCGTGGGGAGACGAGTGATATGGTGGCCCTATCCGAGAAAACAGAACAACAGCGTGTCGATATGGAAATCCCAATTTTGTTAGATCCTACTGTCTTACGGGCAGCCAGACGCATTTATCGCATCTACTGTACCCTCAATAGCAGAGTTAGTAAACGTCCTTTCGGTGTCGCTATTAACCGCGACAATCATCGCGGTCAATTGATTTTTAACAATAAACCGATTCTTCTCCCCGGAGAGTGTTTCGTCCCGATTAAGCAAATCGAATCGGAAGCCTATTAATTTTTGTGAAGATTTGCCCTAAATATCTTGCCAAACGTCAGCTAATACCCACTGGCGTAATTTTTTTGTCTAATATAAAAAGATGTTCGGGAATAATCTTAACTCTACCCTAATCCAAGACCTCGATCGCCTAGAAAATCGTCTTCGGGAAATTCCCCTCGAACCGGGGGTGTACTTCCTGCGCGACCAAAATGGCGAAATTCTCTACATCGGTAAATCCAAAAAACTCCGGTCTAGAGTCCGTTCCTATTTTCGTCCCAGTCAACCCCTCAGTCCCCGCATTGCTTTGATGGTACGACAGGTGACAGAAATTGAATTTATCGTCACCGACACGGAAGCAGAATCTTTGGCCCTGGAAGCTAATCTAATTAAACAACATCAGCCCCATTTTAATACTCTCCTCAAGGACGATAAAAAATATCCATACATTTGTATTACTTGGTCGGAAACCTACCCGCGCATTTTTATCACCCGCAAACGTAGCATAAATAACCAAAAAGACCGTTATTATGGTCCCTACGTCGATACTAGGCTGCTGCGCCACACTTTACACCTAATTAAACGCACTTTTCCCCTGCGTCAACGTCCCCAACCTCTTTTTAAAGACCGTCCCTGTTTAAATTATGATATCGGTCGTTGTCCGGGGGTTTGTCAAAAATTAATCAGTCCCCAAGATTATCGAGAAACCTTGCAGAAAGTGGCGATGATTTTTCAGGGAAGGACGGGGGAATTATTAGACAAATTAGCGACAAAGATGCTCGCAGCGTCGGAAAACCTAGATTTTGAACAAGCGGCCACGATTAGGGATCAAATTCGCGGATTACAGGCCCTTAATACCGATCAAAAAGTCTCTTTACCCGATGATACCGTATCCCGTGACGCGATCGCTTTAGCTAAAGACGAGCAGCATTGTTGCATACAATTATTCCAAGTGCGTTCTGGTCGTTTGGTGGCACGTTTGGGATTTTTTGCCGATAGTCAGTCAGCAAACGAGGGAGAAATCCTGCAAAAAGTCCTAGAAGAACATTATTTATCGGTGGAAGGGGTGGAAATTCCCAGCGAAATCCTGCTACCCTGCGAATTACCGGAAGGTGAGGTGTTAGCGGGGTGGTTAAGGGAAAAAAAAGGTCGCAAAGTCGAGTTAACTGTCCCCCAACGGCAAAGTAAAGCGGATTTATTAGCTATGGTCGAGAAAAACGCTCTTTATGAGTTAGAAAAGACGAAAAGAAGCGCCGACCGGGATTTACAGTCTTTGCAGGATTTAGCGGTAATTCTCGATTTACCGGCACTGCCGCACCGCATCGAGGGTTATGATATTTCTCATATTCAGGGTTCTAATGCAGTCGCGTCGGGAGTGGTGTTTATCGATGGGGTGGCCGCTAATCAACATTATCGTCACTATAAAATCAAAAATCCCGAAGTTAAAATCGGCCATTCCGATGATTTTGCCAGTTTAGCAGAAGTAATTCGCCGGCGTTTCCGTCGTTATGCCGAAAATCCCGATAATATTGCCGAAAGTGATGATTTTCCCGATTTGGTCATGATTGATGGGGGAAAGGGACAATTATCAGCAGTGGTGACAGTTTTAGGGGAGATGAATTTATTAGAACAGGTAAAAGTTGTTAGTTTAGCTAAACAGAGAGAGGAGATTTTTTTACCGGGGGAATCCTCTCCTTTAGAGACGGATAAGGAACAACCCGGAGTGCAATTATTGCGTCGAGTCAGGGATGAAGCGCATCGCTTTGCTGTTAGCTTTCACCGACAACAAAGGATGCAAAAAAGTCGCCGTTCCCGTTTGGATGAGATACCGGGGTTAGGTTTTAAGCGACAAAAAGATTTATTAGCTCATTTTCATTCTCTGGATTATATTCGCGAAGCTTCCCTAGAACAATTGCAACAGGTGACAGGAATTGGGGAACAATTAGCTAAGGAAATTTATAATTATTTTCATCCTAGGTAGGGATAAGCTGTTGAAGAATATCTAAGGCGGCTCTCTTGGGTTTGGTGGGTAAAATGTATTCTAAGATACATTCTTCCTAGCGAGGGGGTGGAACGAACCACAAAGACACAAAGGACACAAAGACTGATCGATCATATTGTAAGTTAAACTTATCACACAGAACTTAGAAGAGTCACTCGGTTTTAACTTCCGTATCGAGAATCGTCCCTTTGACGTTAGCATCTTTAAAATTAGCCCCTTCAAGATTTGCCCCTTCAAGATTTGCCCCTTCAAGATTTGCCCCTTCAAGATTTGCCCCTTCAAGATTTGCCCCTTCAAGATTTGCCCTGTAAAGATTTGCCCTGTAAAGATCTGCCCTGTAAAGATCTGCCCCTCTAAGATTTGCCCTTTCAAGATTTGCCCATTGAAGATTTGCCCTTTCAAGATTAGCCCTTTCAAGAAATGCCCATTGAAGATTTGCCCTTTCAAGATTAGCCCTTTCAAGAAATGCCCTTTGAAGAAATGCCCTTTCAAGAAATGCCCATCCAAGATTAGCCCCTTCAAGATTAGCCCCTTCAAGAATTGCCCTTTCAAGAATTGCCCTTTCAAGATTAGCTCTTTCAAGATTTGCCCCTACAAGAAATGCCCTTTCAAGAAATGCCCCTACAAGATTTGCCCCTTCAAGATTTGCCATGTGAAGATTTGCGTATCCAATATCTGCCCCTGCAAGATTTGCCCCTTCAAGATTTGCATCTGCAAGAATTGCCCCTCTAAGAATTGCCCCTGCAAGATTTGCCCTTTCAAGATTTGCCCTGTAAAGATCTCGAAATACCAACAGACAGTTTTGTAAATCAAGAAAACTGAGGCAATCTAACACCAACATAGGCTTATAATCTATTATTTGTCCCTGAAGACGGGCTAACCAATTGCCGAAAGCTTCAGGAGAAGGCCATTGAATGGGAAAAATTTCTTTGGTGACTCGCCCACAGGCATTAAATACCGCTAATAAAGCTTCCTCGGCATTGCGTGCCTGTCGCATTTCCTCCTGAAAATTGGGGCGGTTTGTTAAATTCTCCATCGGCATTCCTTTGTCCAAAAGATATTCAATTAAATCACCCAGAGTTTTCTGCCACTGTTTCACTTCATCAGGGGACTGTAATTGCATTTGATTGACAACAAAACTAAAAAGATATTCATCTATTGCCGTCGGTCCGCATAAAGTCGCCCAGGTAATTAAAGCTTGTCTGGGATAGTAGCCATTGTCATAATCATTTTCACTGTCTTGTAATTTCCTATGAATTTGCTTAACTCGGTCAACAATTCTGCGGGCAGTTAAATATTCACCAAAACTTTTATGGGTAAATTCAAAGGTTTTTTCGCTGTCTCGTAAATCGCCACTTTCTCGAAAATAAAAGGCTGTTAAAAGACGGGTAATACTCCCTTGGGAATCGCTTTGAAAACTATCTTGGAAATTTTTTAGGAGATTTTTTAAGCCATTATTTTCACAATGTTCTTTAATCTCTCTCACGGTGGTGGTTCTACCATTACCATGCCAACAGGAAAGGGCAATTTCCATTAAAATTAGCACAAAATCTTTTTCTGTAATCCCTTCTATAGCCCGGTGGCCTGGACTATTTTTTTCATAACCTCGCTCATAGACTGCCTTGAGCAAATTGTCATAAATATTATTGAGGTTAGTTTCTTGGGAAAATTGAACCTCGCCTCGTTCAAAAGTGAGAGCAATAAGATAATTTAATAGCGGTTGAGCGGTAATTTCTTGTAAATTTTTCCCCGATAATTCTGTCGGTAATTGTGCATAGTTTTTCCCTTTAGCTTGCCCATACTGTTGCCACCATTGATGACGTTGATCGACTTTTAATAAGTTATCGTCATCGCTAAAATTATCGCTGTTACCAACCCAATAGGGTAGGATGGTGATAATTTGCTGAGGTTTTTTAAAATTATTTTTATTGGATTGTACCACCACATCACGCCCGCTAATCAACACTTGTAAACGGGTTTTATTTTGATTAAAACTTTTGACCTGATCTCGTACTTCATTAATAAAATTTTGGGCGACTTCTTGGGCGATTTTTCCCTGCATAGATAGCTCATCTAAGCCATCAAAGATAATTAGTAACCGTAAATCTTGATCGCTCGGTTCTAGGGGATTTTCTGGTAAAAAACCGTCATGTTGAACAAAAGTTTTAACTGCTGTTACTAAATCGGTGGAGAAACTCAAGCGATGCAAGGGAATATATAAAACTTGTTTTTCTAAGCGAGCTTGTTGGGCAGCAAATACCTTACAAAAGGAGGATTTTCCACTACCCGGCCCACCGGTCAATAAACGGATAGCATCATCGGATTTTGCCGCTTCTAACCATGTTTCTAACTGCTGTTGGAGTTTGATAACAATGCGTTTATATGATGGCTCTCGATGGTAATCTGTGTCTGGGGTGGCTTTGATTTCTTCTTCATAAAATCCCCGTAGAGGTACATAAATTTGCTTTAAACTAAAGGCTTCCCAAAAAATAGGTTCATCGATCTGTTTTTGCAACCAAGCTCGATAATGTAACCAGCCGCTTTCTCGTTTCCAAGCATTGTTAAAAGGAGTGTCGATTTCATCTAAAAGCAGACTGTATTCATCTCGTTTATCTTTCCATTGTTCCTGCAATGCTGAGACAAAATAAGCTGGTAAACGATTACTTAGGCTCTGTGCTTCCTGGGAATTAGTGATTAACTTATTTGTTGTTAACCACTGTAAAAAAGCTGCTTGGACTGGTGCGACTATGGGTAATCTTTCGGGATGCTCAAAAAAATCTTTATCGAGAATTAATTCCTGCTCTTGTAAAGAGTCGGTAATCTGACGGTAAAGTTCTTTTAAAGGCAGCTTTTCAACTTCTTGGGGCAGTAAATCAACATTACTTTTAAGTAATCCTTTCATCGCTTTCATTAGCGATTGACTTATTAATAAACCCGCTAATTCTCCCGGAGTCCGACTTAAACCAAGAGCATCTAAAACTTCTACTCCATTTTCGGCCAGATCATCCCAATGCGAAAATGCCCCGTTAAGAGCGGCTTTTCCCAGGGTACTAAAGAGACTTCTCAGATTGACTTTAACTTGTCGTTTCCAGATATTTTGGGGTTTGGAAACAGAAATTCCAGCAGCTGATTCGGACATAGAACAAAGCGATCAATAAAGCTTATGTAGTCTATTATATAAGTAATAACAACCATTGAGGTGGTTGGGTTTCGCTTTTTCAATCGAATTGAGCCATTTTCGACCCCGTATTGTTTCGCTCAACTCAACCTAGGAGGCCGAAAACCTAGACTAACGCGGAGTAATTTCACTCAACGCTTCTTGCAGCACTTCATCACTCACACCATGACGCTTCAAACTAGCAACGAGAGCAGAAATTGTATCTCCCTCTAGACGCTCCAAATCCGCACGCAGCCCTTGTCCAATGTAAGCACGCATCAAAGGTTGATAACCTGAGAAACCAAGCAACGGTGCAACCCGCTTTAAATCTTCAATCACATCTTCGGGAATACGAATCGTGATTGTAGTCATAGGGCGATTTTTCTCCAGTCGTTTTTTTAATGCCTCAACTTTCATAATACCGTCATGGTTGATCGGGTTAATCCTAGATTTCTCGTCATTCCAAACAAAAGTAATGCCACTGAGGACAAAATAGACATCCATACTTGTAGTATAGGCAGGATGTATTTACATTGTCAATACTTTATTAACACACCCTACGAGAGCAGCAATTATTATAGGTTGGGTTGACGCAAGGAAAAACACCCTACGAGGCTCTAGGCTTATTGACAGATAAAAATCAATTCAGGGTGATTTTATGCTAATCTGCAACTTACCGACTTATAATAAAAATGTTCTTGCCAAAGAAGTTGTAGCTAACTGCTTAACTGAATCTGCTAGGATGCTATTACAGAATAGAAGACTACATCTATTAATTGCTGAGGCAGAACTAAGTTTAACCGCTCCTTTTTTAACTACTTATATCGCTTTCAGGCAAAAAATTAGGCGTTTTCGGTTTACCATGGTCAAAGTGTGCTTTCTAGGCTAATGACTTTGACTAAAAACCCCGTGATCAGAAACCATCGTTTTTCCCCCCGCAATCTCTTTGAGACTTGCATGGCCCTATTGGTGTTATGCAATTATATTCTGGTTATTTTCGATTTAACCTATATTCCCCTGCGAGATTTTTGGTTACAGGGACGCTTGCAAATAACCTTATTAAGATTTAATGAACCAATAAAACTCGGGCCGATTGCCTTTCAAGAATTGCAAATACCTCCCGACAAACCCCTAGAAATTCCCTTTGTTAAAGGAATCGCTAAGTATGATGTGGTGAAAGGGATTAAACCCTATCGCAGTACCAGTGAATATTTAGAGACGGTTAATAAACTTAATCAACTGATTAATCAAAAGCTCTTTAACCCAGAGTTTAATCTGCAAGAATATCGCCAAGATATCGAGAAAATTTTAGACAATTTGCGCCAAAAAAGTGTCAATATGATTGATAATAATCCCTTTGCCTTGGCGGAGAAAACTGGGACTTTAGAGAAGATTAAAAATAAAATGCGCTTGCGGGTTTTTAAAACAGAAAATGATTCCGCAAAAGCAGCCTTTCAGAAGTTTTGGAGTTGGGATTATCTCATTCAAAATGGCTGGGAAAAAGAGTTGAAGTTTTTTAATCAAGAAATTCAACCTTTAATAGAAACTAATTATTTTCGTCCCCTGGGAGAAGATGGGAGACCTATAGATAACTTTGAGGCGATCGATTTTTTATTTGGTACCATCTTTTTCTGGGAATTTATGCTGAGAACTTGGTGGATTGCTCGCACTCATAAAGGCCTGCGTTGGCGCGAGGCTATGTTATGGCGTTGGTATGATATTTTTCTGTTTATTCCTATCTGGAGATGGCTGCGATTTATTCCTACCGTTATTCGCCTAGATCAAGTTAAAATTATTAACTTAAGGTTGATTAAAGAACAGGCAATTAAAGGCTTAGTTGCGCTAATTTCTAAAGATATTACTGAGATAATTGTCCTGAGAATTATTAATAAAATTCAGGAATATATTCGACGGGGACAAGTGGAGAAATTTCTCGAGAAATCTCTCAAGGACGGATATAATAATCTCAATGATACTAATGAAGTTGTCGAAATTTTTCGGTTATTAGTTAATAGTACCGTTGACAAGGTTTTACCGCAAATTAAACCAGAAGCAGAAGCTTTCATTAAATACAATATCGAGAAAATTCTCAGTCAAACTCCCGCTTATCAAAGCTTATTGCGATTACCCGGCATGAAAGGATTAAAAACTGACTTGAGCAATCGCCTATCTAGTCAATTGTATCAATCCTTTGTTAATATAGCTGAAAAGATTACCCAGGAAGACGAAGTTTTTGAGCGTTTAGTTCAGCAATTAGTCCAACGTTTCGGGCAATCTCTCGCCGGGGAATTACAATCCCGTCACAGTTTAGAAAGAATTGAGATGTTATTAATTATCTTCCTAGAAGAAGTGAAATTAAACTATGTAGAAGAATTCTCGGATGAAGACTTAGAAACTATCCTCGAGCAAACTCGGTTACTCCACTCTAAAAGTGCAGAAATTACCCCAGTAGAAACCATGAATCCCCGTCTTCTTCCCTAAAAATTAGTGATCATTGATTAGGTAATACTAAATCCGTTAAGTATAGGCTACTTATAAGGAGAGGCACTCATGCAAAAGGGGGAATAAATAATCAGTCTTTAATAACCGGATTTAGTATAATATTGCTTGACATTTTGCTCACTTTTGGACTAAAATATCCGATGAAAAATCCATTACTCAATTAAGCTAATTATCTACTCTCATGTTAACAAAAATTATTCTCGGTTTACTTTGGTTAGGCTTCGGATTATACGCTTTTTTACTAGCACCCCCCGATCCACCAGATACAGTGAATTTAATTATCAATCTTTCCACTGGGAAATGGCAAGATATCAACCCGTTAATTATTGCTCTTTTTAACCTGATGGGAGTTTGGCCACTGATCTACACTAGCCTTTTAATTATCGATGGTCGTGACCAAAAAATCATCGCTTGGCCCTTTGCTTTTGCCTCCTTTGCTGTGGGTGCTTTCGCTATTTTACCCTATCTAACTCTCCGTCAACCCAACAGCAATTTTACCGGTAAAAAAAATCTGGTCATTAAACTTCTAGACTCACCTTGGTTGGGAGTAATTGCCCTAATTACTGCGGCAATTTTAATCGCTTACGGATTAATTAACGGCAATTGGTCTGATTTTTGGCATCAGTGGCAAACTAGCCGTTTTATTCAGGTTATGAGTGTAGATTTCTGTCTTTTAACCCTATTATGTGCAATTTTGCTGCAAGATGATCTAACCCGACGGGGATTAAAAAATCCTTTCCTGTTGCCGGTAATTTCCCTATTGCCTCTAATCGGTCCGGCAATTTATTTAATTATTCGTCCTCGCTTAGGGGAGAATTAAGGGTAAATTGCCTTCTTGGGGAAACTCGGCCTAGTTATCAGTTGTTTTTTAACTATTTCTTGACGAGAGAAGTTCATATTTAACAGAAATTATGCTGAGGTTCCCCTAAAATACGAGTCAAGAGATTAATGTCCAGATTAGAAGGAGTGTTTAACCTTGTTAGAGAGTCAAAAACCACCTCGGATTTACTGCTTTCAAGCTGATTATATTGCCTCCCAACAATTTAACCCCCAAGAGATTCCCGCTTGGTTATCCTTAGAGGTAAACTGGCAGGGTTATAGAATTCACACCCTACCCTGGGTAGCAGACGTAGCTAGGGTATTAGGATTATTAGCGATTGAAGATACCCCCCAAGGGTGGCAAGATTATTTAGAAAGCTTGGGATTAGCCAAAATTAGGTTAATGGACAGCGAGGAGTTTTTTGAGGATAAATCTTTATCGGGATGTTAAAAATGCCCTATAATTGGCAATTTAGTGATGATTCTACCGGTCAATTTATGCCCTATAAACTACTCTTCGTCTGTTTAGGAAATATCTGTCGTTCTCCCGCTGCCGAGAATATCATGACTTATCTGATTGAACAAGAAGGATTAGGCAATAAAATCCTCTGTGATTCTGCGGGGACTGCGGGTTATCATATCGGTTCTCCTCCCGATTCTCGCATGAATACGGCGGCTAAAAAACGCGGTATTCCTCTGCAAGGGACAGCCAGACAATTTACTCGCGAGGATTTCGAGAATTTTGATCTAATCTTAGCCATGGATAAAGCCAATTATCAAGATATTTTATCCCTAGATCGAACAGGAAAATATCAAGAAAAGGTCAAGTTAATGTGTGACTATGCCCGTTATCACCCAGAAAAAGAAGTTCCCGATCCCTACTACGGTGGTCGGGAAGGTTTTGACCGCGTAATCGAGCTACTTTTAGACTCCTGTGGCAGTCTTTTGGAGGACGTAAAAAACAAAATTTAAGTTTTTTCTTCCAGCTAATCGATTAATCTGTGTTCGAGGGAAAAACGCACCAATTCGGCGCGATTATTAGTAGTTGTTTTTCTGAGTAAACTACTAACATATTTCTCGATCGTGCGAGAACTAAGATGCAGTTTTTGCCCAATTTCACTGTTAGAAAGTCCCCGGGCTAAATGTTCTAACACTTCCCGCTCGCGATTAGTTAACTTAAAATCGTCCTGTAAAGAAGAAGTTAAAACATCCCTAGTTTTGGGGCTTTCTTCTGGTTTTAATTTCTGATATTGACGTTCACTTTGCACCATTTGCGATCGCTCTAAAAGATTGCGAATAACTGCTTTTAATTCCTCCATCTCAAAAGGTTTAGGAAGATAGATATCACAACCCACTTGATAACCGCGGATTCTTTCCTCTGTTGACCCTCTTTCGGTTAAAAAAATTACCGGCAATAACCTAAATTCTGGCTGTTGCCGCACCTTAGTCACCAAAGAATAACCGTCTAAACGCGGCATTTTGATATCCGATACCAAAAGATGGGGATGATAGGTATCCAATAAATTCAAAGCTTCCAAACCATTACTCGCCGCTACCACACTATAACCTGCTAATTCTAAATAATCTTTAACCGCTAGGCGGATACCGGGGTCATCATCGGCAATTAGAATCAAAAGAGGCATAGAAATCAACAGGACAAGGTTTTTTCGTTATTAATAGCCTAGCACCCTCCGCTCGTCACAATTGTCCATCAAGCTACAGAGGCCGTTGTAACTGATATTATACTAGCAGTTACAACGGCCTTTTCAGTGATCAGTAATCAGTGATCAGTAATCAGATGTGAGTTTTCAGCTTTTTTCTCCCCAACTCCGGTACTCCCCCACTCCCAACCCCTTTTTTACTTTTTACTTTGAAGATCATTTTTTAGTTATAGCGTTTCTCATAAGTATGAAGTATAACTGGATTGGGCATCGTCTCCTGATTCCTGACTCCTGACTTCTGGCTCCTGACTCCCGAAACCGACAACTTTGTACCTCACTATTAAGATAATTGCCATAACATGACAGATTATTTGGTTTCCCTGACAATTTGGGCGGGTATTTACGCGATTTTTGCCCTCGGTTTAAATCTACAATGGGGATTTACTGGCTTAATTAACTTTGGTCACGTTGCTTTTGCCACTTTAGGGGCTTATGCAACGGTTTTATTAACTTTACAGGGTGTACCGATGATTTTTGCCGCTATTGTCGGGGCGATCCTAGGGGCATTGTTGGGATTGGCTATCGGTTTTTCCACCCTGAGATTAAGAGCCGATTATCTAGCAATTGTCACCATCGGGGTGTCTGAGTTAATTCGTTTGCTGGTGCTTAACGAGGATTGGTTAACGAAAGGCAGTTTCGGACTACAACGTTATCCCCTACCTTTGGATATAAATCCCAGTTTTCCCGTCAAATTATTAATTATTGCCCTGTTTACCCTGCTTGCTATCTTTGCTCTCTGGCAATTGGGGCGCAATCTGCAACGACAATGGCGCGAAGCTGGGCAAATTAGCGGTAAAAGCTATCAACCGACGCAAAAGAGAGCTTTAATCTTTTGGGGGTCGTTAGGGGCGATAATCCTGCTTTTTCTGTATATAAACGGTGTAATTGCCTTGAATGACTATAATTACAAAGCGGGGCTGATGGTGGTAGTTTTAGTCCTCCTCGCTCTCGTTTATACTGGTTTAGAATTACTTTTGCGATCGCCTTGGGGACGCATCCTCAAAGCTATCCGGGAAGATGAAGAAATTCCCCGGGCTTTAGGAAAAAATGTCTTTTGGTATAAGTTACAATCTTTGATGTTAGGCGGTGCAATCGCTGGTTTAGCCGGGGCTTTTTTAGCATGGCAATTAACCACTATTTACCCGACTAATTTTGAACCGTTATTGACATTTAACGCTTGGATTATTATCATTCTCGGTGGCTCTGGTAGCAATGCCGGCACCTTACTAGGAGCGGTAATTTTCTGGGCTTACGATTCCCTGACTCGCTTTATTCTACCCCAATTAGCTATTTTTAATGATAGCCAATTAGGGGCTTTACGGATTATGATTATCGGTCTGCTGCTCATGGTTTTAATGATCTGGCGACCCCAGGGTATCCTCGGCAAAAAAGAGGAGTTAACTTTGGGAAAATAATTTCAGTTATCAGTTATCAGTTTTCAGTTTTCAGTTTTCAGTTTTCAGTTCATCGATTACTGTTCACTGTTTACTGTTAACTGAAAACACTTCATAATTCATAATTCATATATGTTACTTTCTGCCAAAGGATTATCGAAAAGTTTTGGGGGCATTCGCGCCGTCAATAATGCTTATTTGGAGGTGCCGCAGGGCAGCATCACCGGGTTAATCGGACCAAATGGAGCCGGCAAAACCACACTTTTTAACCTTTTATCTAATTTTATTCGCCCAGATAAAGGGGAAGTTTTTCTTGATGGTCAGCCGATTCATCAGCTGCCTCCCTATCAAATTGCCCTGAAAGGATGTGTGAGAACTTTTCAAGTCGCCAGGGTATTATCCCGATTAACGGTGTTAGAAAATATGCTCTTAGCTAGTCCGGGACAAACGGGAGAAAATTTTCTCAACGTCTGGTTTCAGGGGGCAAAAATTCGCCAACAGGAACAGGAAAATCGTGCCAAAGCTTTGGACATATTAGATTCGATCGGTCTAGGGGAAAAAGCGCATGATTATGCGGGAGCTTTATCGGGAGGACAGCGTAAATTATTAGAGATTGGCCGAGCGCTAATGACCGAGCCAAAATTAATTTTATTAGATGAACCGGCCGCTGGAGTTAATCCCACTTTAATTGGTCAAATCAGCGACCATATTATCGAATGGAATCGTCAGGGAATTACCTTTTTAATTATCGAGCATAATATGGATGTGATTATGTCCCTTTGTCACCACATTTGGGTATTAGCAGAAGGGACAAATTTAGCCGATGGTATTCCCAGCGAAATCCAAAAAAACGAGCGGGTTTTAAAGGCTTATTTAGGAGACTAAAGCTAATTTTTGCACCTGCTGAACAAAGTTAGCCAGAATTTTTAAGCCATTAGTCGAGGATTTTTCCGGGTGAAACTGCACCGCCACCAAACGATCACGAGCGATCGCTGCCGTCACCGTTTGACTGCCGTGGGTGACGGTGGCGGCAGTTAGATGACTATCAAGGGGATCGACATAATAGGAATGGACAAAATAGACGTGAGGATGCGGGGGTAATCCCTGCCAAAGAGCATGATCCGGCTGGGTGAAGTCTAATTGATTCCAACCCATGTGGGGAATGGTAATGCCCGGTTCTGAGCGAAAACGGCGCACTGTCCCCGGAATAATCCCTAAACCCGCCTCTTGACCTTCCTCCGATGTCTCAAAGAGAATTTGTAAACCGAGACAGATACCGAGAAAGGGTTTACCATTAGCGATCGCCGCTTTGATCGGTTTTTCTAGATGACGGCTGCGAATTTGCCGGACAGCAGGATCAAAAGAACCGACTCCGGGTAAGACAATAGCGTCAGCTTTTTCCAGATCGAGGGGAGAATCGGTAATTTTCGGCACTGCACCCACGGTTTCCAGTCCTTTACAGGCAGAGTGCAGATTTCCCATGTCATAATCGATGACAGCGATTAAGGTCATTGCTATATACTGAACAAGCGATAACCCTATTTTAGAGCAATCACGCCGCTAAATTAGGTCTTGACTCAAAAATGAAACGCACGACGGGGGAAGCCGAAGGCGGGGGGATCACATCGCCTTGTACCAGTTGAGAAAGTGCATAATTTTGGGTAAATCTTCTGGTTGGGCAGGTTCGATCAGATAATGGACATGATTAGACATGATACAGAGAGCATAAAGCTTAAACTGGTGTTTGTCTAAAGCCTTCTTGATGGCATAAAGAAATACCTCCAGGCATTCCCGCTTGGATAGTTTGAACTCATCGAGAATCAAATTTGAACGCCGATTTAGTTATTTGGAATCGTCAAACAAAACTCGGTAAAGTCTTTAGTTCTTCCACTATATTTACCTTACCCAAGGGTGGTAAACGTTCCCCTGATGTTGCTTGGATTGCTAATGAACGCTGGGAAGCTTTACCCCGAGAAGAACAAGAAAAATTTGCGAGAATTTGTCCGGATTTTGTGATAGAATTAAGATCACGCACTGATCCCTTAACCCAACTACAAGCAAAAATGCAGGAATATCTTGATAGTGGCTTAAGATTGGGTTGGTTAATTGATCCCATTAGTCAACAGGTAGCCATCTATCGCCAAAATCAGGAAGTAGAAATCGTCTCATTACCAACCACCTTATCTGGGGAGAGCGTTTTACCCGGATTTACTTGAGAATTACCCATTTTTTGACGACAGGAAATACCAAGATGATAGCAACTACAACAATTTCTCCTCAATTAACCATTCCACGCCTAGAAAATGGGGACAAGCTCACTCGTCGTGAATTTGAGCGTAGATATAATGCCATGCCAAATCTGAAAAAAGCAGAACTCATTGAAGGAATTGTTTATATTATGGCTTCTCCCCTCAGAATTAAGAACCATGGGGAACCCCATGCTCAGATTATCACCTGGTTAGGTTTGTATAAAGCCTTTACTCCCAATCTGCAATTAGGGGATAATTGTACGGTTCGTCTTGATGCGGACAATGAACCTCAACCCGATGCACTATTAAGAATTAAAAATGGTGGACAATCAACAATTAGTGAGGATGGTTATGTCGAAGGTGCGCCAGAGTTAATCGTCGAAATTGCAGCGAGTACCGTCTCCCTTGACTTACATCAAAAACTTAAGGTTTATCGCCGTAACCAAGTGCAAGAATATCTAGTCTGGCGAGTTGACGATGGAGAATTTGATTGGTTTAGATTAACCAATGAAGAATATATTAAACTTGAACCGAACTCAGAAGGGATAATTTGTTCTCAGATATTCCCTGGATTATGGTTAGATAGAGATGCTTTACTAGCCGGTGACTTAGTCAAGGTTTTAGAGGTTTTGCAATTGGGAATGGCAAGGATAAAAAATTAATCTAGTTAGAGTAATCTAAATTTAACAAAAACTTCACACAAATTCATAAAAAGACTATTGACTTGACGACCAAAGAAGGAGTAATGAAAACCGATAAAATCTTTTATACCCTATTTCAAGTCTTTCCCGAACTTCTCTTTCAACTGCTGGGGGAATCTCCGAATCTAGCGCAAAATTATCAATTCAAGTCAATCGAAATCAAAGAATTGGCTTTCCGGCTCGATGGGGTATTTATTCCCGATGCTGACCACCCGGATTATCCGCTTTACTTTGTCGAAGTTCAATTTCAAAAGGACGAGGATTTTTATTGGCGATTTATGACTCAGATCTTCCTGTATCTCAAGCAGTATAAGCCGGAACGCGCCTGCTGTCCCGTGATTCTGTGGGGAAAGCGCCGCTTGGACATTGGGTTTCCCATCGCTTACCAAAATTTGCTAAACTTAGAGCGGATCCAACGAATATATCTCGATGAAGTCGAGGCTGAATCTCCTCCCTCTCTGGGGATAAGTATCCTCCAGTTTATCCTCATCAGTGGGAAAAAAGCACCCGAACAGGTTCAATCCTTGATTGAGCAAACCCGCCGACAGATTATTGACCCTAACACTCAAAGAAATGTTATCGAGTTAATCGAGAAGATTATTATCTACAAATTTCCTCAGAAAAGTCGCCAGGAGTTAGAAGCCAT
>NZ_JADBVE010000192.1:0-8251 GCF_020245285.1 Microcystis sp. M31BS1 | reverse complement strand
TACAATGATTGATTTTTCTCAAGGTGAAGAATTGTAATTTTTTTTCTCAGAAAAAATCAATTATTGAAAATGTTCTCAATAGTAGTTTCTACAATGAAGGTTTTTCGTCAAAACATCTTGGGGAATGTAAAAATATGTAAAAGTATATGAAGATGTGCGGAATGTCGGTTCTAACCAATCGGCTAACAATAACAAATCGGGAGTGGTACAACCAAAACTCCTGATATTCTCCTGGGACAATTCTTGGGGGACGCAGACCCAATGTTCTCTGGCTCCCAGGTCAATTCCCGCCGCCTTGGCATTGATGATGTTTAACTTCTGGTCACTACTTTGGGTTTTTGAAGACTTGTTTCGGGATTTGGTCATGGCTTTCTTGGCTCCGAGTTATGATCGGGGAAGTACCCTGGTTCTAGGAAGGGTTTTTTGGCTCTTCGTTACTTGGTATGGTTCGATAGGGGGGCATAAATCGACTAAATCGTTATCTGGCAAGAGACTTAATTGATTAGTTCGCTCTAGAGCAAAAACAATTAACAAAAATCGCTAAATGCCTTTCTATATAAGGGTTCCATCCCTTATAACCCCCGTCCATTGCATAACACAAACCGAAGAGCCGGTTTTTTACTTGATTCTCGACCACGGGTTCACGAGTTAATCCTCGTCTCGCCAATTCTTTTTTCCTCTTTCCTAGGGACCTTTGCTGATAATCGGGTCTCATGACACCATTGTTACTCCGGTTTGAGTTCAGGATACTTCCAGATTTAGAAGATCAGGGCTTGCCCATAGTTTCTCTTTTTCTTTTTAGGGCGCTTTGCGTCCTTCAGGAGCTGATAACTGATTCAAGGCTGCCTCCTGCCTCCTGCCTCCTGCCCCTTGATGGGATGGCTAACGGCTAAAAATAATCTTCTCGATGGTATCTAGGGCGGTTTCTAGGTCATCGTTGACGATTTGATAGGGGAATTCCTCGCTGGCGGCCAATTCTTCTCGGGCGCGCTCTAGACGACGGGCGATCGCTGTTTCGGCATCTTTGCCCCGGTCGCGCAAACGACGTTCTAATTCCTCGAAAGTGGGGGGTAGGATAAAGATTCTCCGCGCTTCGGGGAAGCTTTTACACACCTGTCTGGCTCCCTCTAATTCGATTTCTAGAATTACGGTCTGGCCTGTTGCTAATTGATCAGCGATCGCTGATTGGGGTGTTCCATAGTAGTTGCCCGCATATTCGGCCGATTCGAGAAATTCTCCGGCTGCCATTTTCTCCTCGAAACTGGGACGGTCGAGAAAGTAGTAATCTTCCCCCTCAATTTCACCCGGTCGAGGTGGGCGCGTAGTAGCGGATACGGACAGGTAGAGGTTAGGGAAACGAGTTAGTAAATGCCGTACTAGCGTACCCTTGCCCACACCGCTAGGGCCAGTAATGACGATTAATTGACCGGGTTGCATGGGGTTAATAACTTAGTTGCTACTATTAACAGGGGCTTCCTTGTTGACCACGAAACGGTGAGCCACGGTTTCCGGTTGAATGGCCGACAGCACTACATGACTAGAATCGGTGATGATCACCGCACGAGTCCGTCTTCCGTAGGTAGCATCGATTAAACAGCCTTTATCCCGAGCATCACTGATGATGCGTTTGATAGGAGCCGATTCAGGGCTAACGATGGCGATAACCCGATTAGCGGAAACAATATTACCGAAGCCGATGTTGATCAGTTGTATATCCATAAGTTAACAAAGGTGCAGCCCTTTGTACAAAAGAGTGTGGAGGTATGATTACAATGTTATCGGGAAAGATTTAGCCTTACAACGCTAAAAATAACATTCTTAATCACATTTTAGTATTTTTTCAGGTTTTTTGCGATTTTAATTAAATTTGTTTACACGAGTCTCTATCTTAGGGAGTAAATAGTCCAAAAGTCGGGAAAATTAGGGAATTTTGGGGAGTGGGGAGCAGGGTGTGGGGTGTAGGGTGTGGGGTGTGGGGTGTAGGGTGATGGGGTGATGGGGGAGTGGGGTGATGGGGTGATGGGGTGATGGGGTGATGGGAGAACAAATAAAAATAATCTCCTGACTCCTGACGACCGGCTACTGACTCCTGATCACTGATCACTGTTAAGAATGTCCCCGGCAATGGCATGATAATTATGGTGACTAATAAGTATTCTCTATCCTTGGTGGGTGTGTTAGACTATGGGTTTTGCTGATCTATCGATCGCTGATATTGCGGCAGAGTACGATCTGGCCGATGAATCTGTGTTGTCACTTTGCGACCAATTAGGCATCTCCTATAAAGATCGGCAGACTAATCTCGCCCTAGAAGATGCTAAAGCAATTATCTCACTGATTTTATCCCAACGCTCAGGAGTAACCGCCTCGAAAACGGAAACGTCCCCTTGACTTTATTCCCCACTGCGATCTTCTCGGTGTCCGTGATCACTTAGAATCGATCGACACCCTCCCAGAGGAGAAAATTTTTTAGTCACCTTAAAATCCCCTTTCTTGGAACAATTGCGAGTAGGAGAACAATGATCAAACGTTTGATTGTGGCAGCGATCGCTGTAGTCTTTTTTGTATTACAATTCAATCTTAACGGCGCTAGTGCCTTAGAACTCAATGAAAAAACCCTCACCATCACCCTCAATGACGCAGGGGAATCGGTGACTTTGACTTCTGAACAAGCGACGGAAGGACAGAAACTTTTTGTCGCCAATTGTACTAAGTGTCACCTGCAAGGTAAAACCAAAACTAATAATAACGTCAGTTTGGGTCTGGGTGATCTGGCAAAAGCGGAACCTCCCAGAGATAATCTGTTAGCATTGATTGATTATCTAGAACATCCCACCAGTTACGATGGTGAAGATGATCTAAGCGAATTTCATCCCAATGTTAGCCGTCCGGATATCTTCCCAGAATTACGCAATCTGACCGAAGATGATGTGTATAACGTCGCCGCTTATATGTTGGTTGCTCCCCGTCTAGACGAGCGTTGGGGTGGTACAATTTACTTCTAAATTGCCCTCCATATATCCCTCGATCCCTCTAGATTTCTAGGGGGATTTTTGATTAGACAGCAAATAGTTGTAAAAATTCTTTGAGTTCATTTAATACTTCATGCTCAAAGTTCCAAATGTCTTTTTTGGTTAAAGCATGGGATAAATTACAATATTTCTTAGCCTCTCTTTTTTCATTCTGTGATGGTGTATCTTCCCTGATATAGTTTTGAATCCACAATTTATCAATTTTTTTACGATTTATATCAATATTTTTTTGTGCAAGACAGGATCGCCAAGCTTCTACACAATCAGCATGGGGAGAATCTTGGGTTTTAATTTCTCTCAACACTGTCTCTAGTTCTCCCTGTTCATTAACATGAAGAAAATGACAACCTATTTGAGTATTCGTAGAAGCATTTAATTGAAATAGCTTTTGGGTATCATCTATCCTGGCTGCTTCTCTAAAAACTCTTTGAATACATTGACTAACCAGAGCAAGTCTTTCTTCTCTGGTTTGTTCATCTAAATCTAAAACAATACCTATCTTTTGAATATCATCTTTGAGCAGGGTGTTATTAAGTCGTTTCAGTCGTTGTTCAAGGCTACGATAATTTTCTCGTTCTATTCCGTCTAGAATATAAAATTCAACAATAGTTATCCTTAAATGATTCGATTCATTAATATGCTCAATAATAGCTCGTAAAAAAGCCGCATCATCTTGACTTTCAACAATTATTACATTAGCCACGATTCTACTCACCTCTGATTCGATCATTATGCTTGAGAGCATAATCTAAGATATCTAATTCACTTTTAATACCGATAATTTTATCAGTTCTGGGACTCCTTGCTAGTTCAAAATAAGCCCCCTGTTCTGGATAATATTCTAACCCCACATCGGCAAAAGCTTGGATCATCTCTAAACTGTGGGTTGTGGCAAAAATTTGGCTATCTAGTTCGATAGCTAATCGGAATAAAGTTTTCCAAATATCTGGGTAAGAAGTATAGTGAAGACCATTTTCTATTTCATCGATAAAAATAATTTTTTTAGGATTGATGAGTAGAGCAAAAATCATCTCTATCAGACGATTAATAGCTTCACCAAACAGAGATATGGGTAGGCGTTTTCTCTCTTTTCTTTTCAGATATAAATTTGGTTCACCCAGAAAAAAACTTTCTATTTTTTCAATGGACGGATCGAGAATTTGTAGAGCTTTTAGCACTTCTTCTTCCTGTTCATTAAAAACTATTTTAGTATAGGCCTCGCTCAATTCTTGCAAAGATTTATTGACAGATGCGGCAATGATTACTGGTTCCTCATCACCCCCATTAGGTAAAGCTAGTATCTCCTTAGAACTGGCAATTAAAAAATAGTTCATTTGCTCATCATTTGAGTCATGATCATGGTCAAAACTTGTGTGAATATTTAAGATAGAAATAACTGATTTATCTTTAGCGATAAAATCGTATAATTTTTGCCAGTCTTCAGAGATGCCTAGAACACTATCTTTAAGAGAACCAGAAATCGATATTTTTACCAATTTGTCTCCTTGGTTAGATTGGGAGCCTTTTAACTCAATAATATTTTTTCTATCAAGATTGAATAATAAATCATCCCAAGCATTTTTGGGAACAGCCCGAACAACTGCTAAAGATTGCCTACGAATGATTCCTCTGATGTAGGGATGAATAGTATTTGGATAGGGATAACTATACAAAAATATTGCCTCTAATAGGGCAGTTTTCCCTGAATTGTTTTTACCACCAATTAAATTAACTCGCTCAAAACCTTCAATTTTGGTATGCTCAAAACATCTAAAATTACTAATTTCAATATCCTTAATCATGTTGACCTCTGGGCTGAATAAGCATAAACTTAGGGGTAGGAATGACCCTGGCAAGATGGGGATTTTTTTACTTAATTCTAGACGAGAATCGCCTCCAACTCTCAAAAAGGTGACTATCCCCCACCGAAACTGCCGCCCTAAGAGATAATAAAGACAGGGATTTATTTACATTTCTTCATCATGGCTAGAGACTTACGAGGATTTATTAAGCTTTTAGAAGAGCGTGGGCAATTACGCCGCATTAGTGCATCGGTCTCTGCCGATTTAGAAATTGCCGAGATCGCTAATCGGATGCTACAGGTGGGGGGACCGGCCCTACTGTTTGAAAACGTGCAAGGGGCCGAGTTTCCCGTCGCTATTAACCTGATGGGAACGGTAGAACGTATCTGTTGGGCGATGAACCTGAATAAACCCGAAGAATTGGAAGATTTAGGCAAAAAACTCGCCCTCTTGCAACAACCGAAACCGCCGAAAAAACTCTCCCAAGCGATCGATTTTGGTAAAGTTTTATTTGATGTCCTGAAAGCCAAACCCAACCGTAACTTTTTCCCTGCCTGTCAACAGGTGATTTTAGAGGGGGATGAGGTAGATTTAAAGAAAATTCCGATGATTCGCCCCTATTCTGGCGATGCAGGCCAGATTATCACCTTAGGGCTAGTAATTACTAAAGATTGCGAAACGGGAACCCCTAACGTCGGTGTCTATCGCTTACAGCTACAGTCTCACAATACCATGACCGTCCACTGGTTATCCGTGCGCGGTGGGGCGCGTCACCTGCGAAAAGCGGCACAGATGGGCAAAAAATTAGAAATAGCCATCGCTTTAGGGGTTGATCCTCTGATTATCATGGCCGCTGCCACTCCTATCCCCGTAGATCTCTCAGAATGGCTGTTTGCGGGATTGTACGGCGGTTCTGGGGTACAGTTAGCCAAGTGTAAAACCCTCGATTTGGAAGTGCCGGCCGACTCAGAAATCGTCCTCGAAGGAACAATTACCCCCGGAGAGGTATTGCCAGATGGACCCTTTGGTGATCACATGGGTTACTATGGCGGTGTGGAAGATTCACCCCTGATTCATTTCCACTGCATGACCCATCGTCGCGACCCCATTTATTTAACCACTTTTAGCGGTCGTCCTCCCAAGGAAGAAGCGATGATGGCCATCGCGCTTAATCGTATTTATACGCCGATTTTACGGCAACAAGTGTCAGAAATTAGGGATTTTTTCCTACCGATGGAAGCTTTAAGCTATAAAGCGGCGATTATCTCCATTGATAAGTCCTATCCAGGACAAGCGCGGCGAGCGGCCTTAGCTTTTTGGAGTGCCTTACCCCAGTTCACCTATACTAAATTTGTCATCGTCGTCGATAAGGAGATTAATATTCGCGACCCCCGGCAAGTGGTTTGGGCAATTAGTTCTAAAGTGGATCCAGTTCGCGATGTGTTTATTCTCCCGGAAACCCCCTTTGATAGCCTCGATTTTGCCAGCGAAAAGGTCGGTTTGGGGGGAAGAATGGGAATTGATGCCACCACTAAAATGTATCCCGAAACGGACCACCAGTGGGGGGAACCTTTGGAGTCGGATCCGGCCATGGCGGTCAAGGTTTCCCAACGCTGGTCAGAATACGGTTTAATCGATATCAATTTACAAGAAGTAGATGCCAATAAATTTGGCTACGAAATGTAGATTTAACCGACTAAATAGGGTTTGCGGCAAAAAGTTTGTTGGTGGGGGTAGGGTGTGGGGTGTGGGGTCTAGGGTTTTACCCATTTTCAGGCGGTCAATTACCTAATTTTCAGGGAAAAAGTCCCGGAATTTTCCCCCCAATCACTCCAATCGCTGCTACTTTTTGATGGGTACATCTCACATTTGCAGAAATACCGACAATCAGCAATTATCAGTGACTCTTAAATTGGTACAAAAATATGAACAATCGCGTATAAGCATCCCACCGAAAAGCTAATGCGCTCCTAGGGCTGTTTCATTCTCCCATCAGAATATCAAAAGTAAAAGCGATCACAGTCAGGTAAAATGAGGAGTGACCGCCAAACTTTCAAATATATGTTGAGCTTAATAGAAAAACTGAAAGGCTCTTCGTTACTTGGTATGGTTCGATATGGGGGCATAAATTGACTAAATCCTTATCTGGCAAGAGACTTAATTTATTAGTTCGTTCTAGAGCGAAAACAATTGACAAAAATCGCAGCCATGTCTGTCTCTACAGGGGTTTTATTCCTTATAACCCCCTCCCTTGCATAACAAAAACCGAAGAACCTAATTTTTTTCAGGACAATGACCGGTAAGCAACCCGAAAATTCTATAGATTAATGGCAAAAAAGACTTGACAAAATCCCTCGATTTGACTTATACTTTTTATCATAATGGGAATCCGTGCCGAAATATATATAAGCCTTTTTACTTCCGCTATAAGTTTGTCCGAGAACCAATCGAGAAAACCATAAACGGGTCATTCGAGGAGCCTTATGCCAGAATCTAGATCTGAGATTATTTCAGTTAAAGTTAAAGAAAATGTCACCATGTTAGTGGAAGCGAGAAGTTTCGGTGGTGAACGGGAAGTATCCGATCAAATATTTGACTTCCAAAGTGTGGCTGATACAATTGAGGCAGTTACTGAATCGATCGCTGCTACGATCAATAAAGTGAAACCCAAAAAGGCGACCGTAGAATTTGGGGTAGAAGTCAGGGTAAAATCTGGTAAACTAACCGCTTTAATTGTGGAAGGTGAAGGAAAGGGAAATTTAAAAATTACCCTAGAATGGGGAGGATAAATTGATTAAATGCTTACCCCGGAATCTCTACCCTCGTACACTGTTAGGTTAAAGTTAATCTATGGGTCAGGAACAGGCTTTTTTGTGGGACAAGGGTTAATTTTGACCTGTCTTCATGTGGTAGAAGATGCGCGGGATAATCGCGAGACTATCGAGATAATTTGGCAAGGTAAAATGTCTAGGGCTAAAATTATCAACTTACCGAATCTAGACGGGCTCGATTTGGCTCTTTTACAATTAAACTCGCCTTTAGATCACAACTATGTCGATTTTGATCAAGATTTACAATTAACAGATAAATTATACACTTTTGGCTATACCAACGATTATCCGAACGGTGATCCTAGTGACTTTGAGTATATAGGTTTAACGGGGGATGAAAACCCCCTAATCAAGTTTAAATGGCTCTTCGTTACTCTTTATGCTAAATCAACAGACAAGATGCCAAGATAACATACTTCTAACCCAAAAATTACGAAAGTTTCTAAAGCCATAGGCTCTCCGTTTTATTAGTTTCAGTTTATTGTTGATTCCCTCGACCACCCCATTCGTTGTCCTTCGCTCGAAATAACTAATGATTTCTCCAAACCAGTTTCGGATTGTTTGACAACTCTTGGTAAAAACACTG
>NZ_JADBVE010000191.1:0-39630 GCF_020245285.1 Microcystis sp. M31BS1 | reverse complement strand
TTTTGTACCGTCTTCGTAGATGTAGTTAGAGAGAATCGGATGGGCCGATCGCCCGTTAATGCCGATTAACTCCCCATCAACAAAAATGCCGCCGCCACTCATTCCCTGCACGATCTCGCCACTATAACCGACGCTGTAGCCATCCCGGAGGGGTCGATCGCTGACCTGTTCGAGGGTTCCCTTTGTCGTCCGATACTGTCCCGTTTCGGCAACATATCCCGCGGCCACCACTTCTAAACCGATCCTGTCTTGATTGATGGTAAACTTCGCGATGGTGGCGATCGAATAGTCCCGGGTATCGCTAAACTCCAGCAGAGCGAGATCTTGATTCTCCGATAGGGAATTGGGGACAATGCGGGCCGCACGGCTGTGGCCGTCGTAAGTTTGTACCTGTAGGGTTTTCGTGTTGCGGGTAACGTGGGCGTTGGTTAGGATAAGGTAATTATCGCCTTTTTTAGCAATAATCGTCCCCGATCCCCGATTTGTCTCGCTAGTAATCTTAACGGTGACTCGTTGTAGGAATTGCTCCTCGGTAAGCTCCCGATCGCCCTGTGCCGTCAGAATGGGATGATTAGAAATATTTCCGGCAGCCGGGGTGATAAGG
This sequence comes from Microcystis sp. M31BS1, assembly GCF_020245285.1. Classification (NCBI taxonomy): domain Bacteria; kingdom Bacillati; phylum Cyanobacteriota; class Cyanophyceae; order Chroococcales; family Microcystaceae; genus Microcystis; species Microcystis sp. M31BS1. The sequence goes on along the minus strand of NZ_JADBVE010000191.1, from coordinate 39,026 downwards.
GTTAACCCGGGTTGAGGCAGTAGGGAGAAAAGAAGGATGAGGGCGATCGAAGGTTTGATCATGGCTGTTACCTAGGGTTTGCTGAATAAATGTGAAATGTAGGCAAGGTAAGAGTTTTGTCGTTTTTCTCGTGAAACAGGTGCAAGATTTTGAGAGAATCGTGCTTCAAAACCTTGCGTCTTCATCGGCCCGGGTCCTGTAGGGGCGAAGCATTCGGGCAATAACCTATGGGTGAAACCGGAGATTTTCTATCCGAATGCTTCGCCCGTACTTTTTCAGCAAGCCTTACCTAGCTATTTTAAGTAGTAAGAACGAAGAAAAAAGAAGATACCGGAGGTGGTGAGAAGTGCGATCGCTGGGGGGATAATCGGAACCCAGAGACCGAAATAACTAAAGAGAAGCCAACCGATACCAGTAAGGGAAATCACAGCGATCGCCACTGTCAAAAGTACCGTTTTTACCCGAAGAAAACGCCACGTTAATAATCCCCCCACCAGAGACCAACCCAGCACCCAGAAAGCCTCCTGTAGGGGATTCCAGAAAGCGATCGAGGTACGTTTTCCTGTCATTGTATCGAGAATTTGACTGACTGCGTGCGCGTGCAAATAAACCCCCGGAATTGCTTCCGATGGGTTGCGACTAAAGGGGGTTAAAAAATCATCGATCCCGGGTTCTGTTACTCCAATCAGGACAATTTTTCCCCGGACCGATTCGGAATTAAAACGCGGATCTAAAACCTGTTGGAGAGATTTTTTCGGAGCAATTTTTGTGATTGCATCGCTGCCATTATCGGCGATTCGACGGTAAGCGAGCATAACTTGACGGCCGGATCGGGTATCGGATTGACTGGTTCTGTAGGGGCCGCGGTTGGATTGCAGCCAGTCACCAAGATGAGTATCCCCGATATTAATTTCTAGAATTCCCCGCTGCAGTTTATTGCAGTCAAAATCTTGATTCTGGGATTCTAGATATCGTTTGGCAATTAGGAGACTAAAACTAGGAGCATAATCTTTAAAATTACAGGACATTGAGTCAACTGTGGCCAAAGAATCCGGGGGAAGACAGGGAGAGGTGCGATCGAGTTTTGCCTGATATAAAAAACGACGAATTCGGGGAACTCCGGCAATGGTTTCGTCTGGGACTATGTTACTAAAACCACTCTGATTTTTTGGCAGTTCCGGGGGTGGGGGAAATCCGTCCGGTTGCGGGTAATTATTGAACTTACAAATCGAGATAAAATTAGGAGTATTTTGTAATTGTTTGGCTAGGGGTGGATAATCTTGACTGGCAGCGATGGGACGGAGGATATCTAAGGCGATAATTTGCGGTTCGTAGGGCAGTAATTTATTTAAAAGCTGCGATAATGCTTCTCCTGCGAGGGAACGTTTTTGATCGCTTCCTGGTATTGTTGGTCTTTTCATACCCATGCGATCTTGATAGGCCCAATCTTGGCGATCAATGGTAATAATTAATAATCTTTCATCGGGTTTATCTTTGGGTTTTAGTTGCATCAGGCGATCATAAATATTTAATTCTAAGGGTTCTAAAATTCCTGTTTCTCTTATTGCCAAGACTGTCATCGTTACGGCTAAACCTAAACCGAAAGTTAGAGCGAATCGTCGCCAATTTTGTTGTTTTTGAGGGGAGTTACTGAAACTATGCCAAGTGGGGGGTTCTTCGGTGGGATTGGGGCAAACTACGGGCAGCCAACTGGCACAGGGATAGTCTTTTTCCCAGTCATCGTGGAGATTTTTTTGGGCTTCATGTACGGCGCTATAGAGAGATTTATTATTGGTAAAAGCGGTTAAAAAGTATTGCAGAAATTTGGGAGAAACGGGATCGGGTAATTTCTCGCGCATAAAGATTAGATGGGGTAATGCCATCCCTTTTTCCCGGGATAGTTGTTGTGCCAAACCGATACCATCACAGGAGTTAAATATCGCTAACTTTAACCCGTTTTTAGTGGCTTCTCCCAGGGAAAAGCTAAAATCAGCTATCTTTAATTTATGAGTTTCTGTTAGTTGAATTTCGCAATCTTGGCCATCTTCTGTACTGGCACTATGACCACTAAAAAAGAGGATATTCCAAGTTTCTTGACGCAATAACTGATTTAATTTTTGCGGGTGAGGGGCTTTTTCCCAGATAATTTCTGCTCCTGCTTTTCCCGCAATATCGTCTAAAGTTTTGCGATCTTCTTCGAGAAATCTTAAGTCGGTGGCATAGCCTAAAATGGCTAAAATCCGAATTTTTTCATGATTTTTTAATTGTCTGGCTAAGGTATCGTATTCTGAGACAATAATGGCTATATCTGCGCCAGTATTTTGGAGAATTTCCCATTTTTCCCAGGGGAATCTTTGCAGCCAAATATTATCGGTTTGTACCCAGATACGAAAGTTATTACCAGAGCGCAGAATTGCGGTTTTTATCGGTTCAAATTCTGGGCTATTATTCAACCATCTGTTTAAGTTATCCTCAAATACTTTGGCTTTTTCTTGGCAGTTTTTAAAGACTAAACTCTGCTGAGAACTATTGGTAATTTGTTGGGGATTGCTATCTTTTAAGACTTTAAAAAATCCCTCTAATTCACTATAGTGACGTTGCCATTGACGGTAAAGAGTTAATAACTCTAAATTAGCTGGTAGCCTTGCTTTGATCACAGTTTGGGGACGAGAATTAAGATCGGGACGAATTTCTAATTTTACTTTAAATCCCCGATCGAATGTGCCATCTAGTTCGAGAGTTAGGAGTTTAATCATTAAGTTTTTCCTCGCTTATACTTGTAAATATTCGGTTACTATTGCCGATTCTAAAGCCACTTCAATAAAGAATTTATCCCCCAATTCAGCATCAAATCGATAACGAATAAATTCATCGTTATCTGTGGCAATTACTTCTCGAAAAACCTGACCAGTTTCGGTGAGAATACTTAATTTTAAATGGGGGGGTAAAGTGCTTGTTTCTCCCGTGGGGTAAACAGTCGCTTGCAGGCTAAATACTTCTTCAATTTTAGCGATAGTAACCATCAAAGCGAGGGGATTTCCCAGTAATTCTACTCCTAAATCTTTGATGCGTTTAATTTCTGTATTTTTGAATGCTGGAACCAGTGACAGTGAGCTAAAATTGAGGATACTTTGCCAATCAATGGGGAAATTATCAGTAAACCAATTGGTTAACTTGACGGGGGATTTTTGCCGACGGGTAATTAAAATTTTTCTCCAGTTACTATTGACGATAACTGCTGCCCATTCTTGAAAAGCAACGGCTTTTCTGGGAAAGATTAACTGAGGATTAGCTAAGATGTCTAGTAAGGTTGTCAATCTATCTAAAGATAGTTTTTCTTCCATCTTTTCTGGTTCAATCTTAACTGGTTGTAATTGACACTCTCCCCATAAATCCAAAGAATCTGATCCTGATTGCAGTTGATTTCTCGGTAGAGAGTAGTTAAGATTACGCTTAATATATTGTCCTTTTTCCTTAATATCTTTATGGGTAGTAGAACCCCAAATTCTCAGATAACTTTCGGCAGTGTTTACCTGTACCGCTAGATAATAATCACCAATTAATTGAGGAATATCTACCCATTCTTGAGGAATTTCGATCGCTTCTAGATCCAGAGTTTCGCTGGCAATAACTATTACTGACTTTTCGTCTAATTTAACGGTAAAACCATTAACTCCTAGTTGCCAGAAATCCTCTTGATTTTCTACTAAGCTAACCCCAGGCATCCCTGACTGTAGATAGTTAAAAATAACTTGTTGACAAAGATAATTAACATAAAATCTCTGACGAATACTGGCATCAGTAAAACTGGCACTTTTTGCCCAACTGATCTCTTGAACATCTGCGGGTATTTCTAGCCAAATGCTATCAGGAGTTAGTTCTAACCAATCATTAACCATAATTAATCCTCCTGAGTTGTTGCGCTGGTTTGATAGTAGTATGTTAGCCATGGTTCTATTGCCTTACTAATAACTTCTCTATCGTGAGACTGGGAAGGAATATGCAGGTTTTCGCTGGCCCAGGGTAAAAACTTTTTAGCGAGGTGACGATAAACTTTATCCAGTTCCCTAGAAACCTGATATTGTTTGATAACTACCGTGGTGATTTCTGTAATCTTAGCGGCAATTGCCACTTGTCCCAACCCTAACCCATAAGTCATCTCTAGAATTAACTGAATTTGCGGATGCAGTTTTGCCTGTTGCGGCTGCTGACAAATCTGTGAAATTTCTGCCCCTAACCAAGCTAGAATTTTTTGGTGGTTTTGTTGCGACTCGCGAAAATTTTCCGCCGCTTCTAATTGCTGCCAAGGACTATCATGGAGAGTATCTTCGATCATTTCCTCCCTTGTGCTACTTTCCTCATCCCCTAAAGGTTGCTGTAGGGAAATTGTGTTTCCTTGGGGAAATAAATAATCAAAAATAGCTTGTCCCGCATCCTCTAACCATCGGGTAATTGTCGCAGAATTGATTTTGATGGTAGAGTGGCTATCCGAGTTATAAGCAGCGGCGATTTTTTGCCAGATTTCTGGACTAGGTTCCTGAATTTTACCATCGGTTTTTATTTTTGCCTGGGCATAAATTTCTTTATAGTAATCCCAAGCTAAAAGGTAATTTTCGAGAGTTTCTCCCACTAATCCCCTCGCCTGGAGAGCTTGGCTGAGACGCGCTCCGGTAGAATTAAGTAGTAGGCTCCAAGTATTATGGCCGAATGCTTGACTAATCTGACGGATGCGATCGATTAAGCGATATTTAATCCTCTGGGTGGCAAAATTATCGAAGCGAGTGGAGAATAAAGGCTTAAAGTCAGCTAAGATAGCCTCAAAATCAAGAATTCCTTCGTTAAAGTAGTCTTCGATCTGATAATCCAGTTTAGCTTGATATTTGTGATAGATTTCGGCAGCAGCCCAGTAGCAAGGTTCCTGCAAATAAGCGTATAAATGCCCACGAAAAAGATGATTTTGGGAACCGTGATTCTGGTACTGTTGGTGAAAGAATAGAGACCAATACTCCTCTGAATCGACATTAGGATCGATTGGGCCATAGCTTTCCATGTGACGACGCAAACGCCGATCGCAATTCCATTGTGTCCTATTTTGCTGCAAAACTAAAAAGCAACAAAACTTCTCCAGCAAAGTCTCTCGTTTTTTCATCTAGCTAGTCCCCGTGGAGGTCAACTAAACTCTCTATCGTTCCACTTGCAGCTTTTATGCAGTATTTTGGCATTTTGTTACAAATTGATCATACTCGGTCTAGGAGAGTCACATTCACATACTCCCCCACCCCCAACAGCTAACCCCCATGGCGGACCAGAACGGGCATATTAAAAAAAAACCTGTCCACTGTTCCTGAGAAACGTTAACATAAATTAACAACCCCTTAACAACCGATAAGATCATCCTCAATTTATCAGGAGTTCGACAGCGTGAACAAAAACGGTAATAACAAAAAATGGCGCAATGCGGGACTATATGCCCTATTGTTAATCGTAGTCCTTGCCTTGGCCTCAGCTTTCTTCGATCGCCAGCCAGCAGTGCAACAAACTTGGAAGTATAGTGAATTTTTACAGGAAGTACGCGAAGGTAAAGTAGAAACCGTGCGCTTAAGTGCCGACCGGCAACGAGCGATCGTACCCACCCAAGATGGAGCAAATGTATTAGTTAACCTGCCCAACGATCCGCAATTAATCAACATCTTGGCAGAAAATAACGTTGATATTTCCGTACTGCCCCAAAGAGAAGAAGGAGTATGGGTAAGAGCCTTCAGTAGCCTATTTTTCCCTATATTGCTTCTTGTTGGTCTATTTTTCTTGCTCCGTCGCGCTCAAAGTGGTCCCGGTTCCCAAGCGATGAACTTCGGCAAATCGAAAGCAAGAGTACAGATGGAACCCCAAACCCAGGTTACTTTCGGTGATGTGGCCGGGATTGAAGGGGCAAAATTAGAATTAAACGAAGTGGTGGACTTCCTGAAAAATGCCGATCGCTTCACGGCAATTGGGGCAAAAATCCCCAAAGGAGTCCTTTTAGTCGGTCCTCCGGGGACTGGTAAAACCCTACTCGCTCGCGCAGTAGCTGGAGAAGCAGGAGTCCCGTTTTTTAGCATTTCCGGTTCGGAATTTGTGGAAATGTTCGTCGGGGTGGGTGCTTCTCGCGTCCGCGACCTATTTGAACAAGCGAAAGCGAATGCACCTTGTATCGTCTTTATCGATGAGATTGATGCTGTCGGTCGTCAACGGGGTGCCGGTTTAGGGGGTGGTAACGATGAACGGGAACAAACCCTCAACCAATTATTAACGGAAATGGACGGTTTTGAAGGTAATACAGGTATTATCATTATCGCCGCCACTAACCGTCCTGATGTGCTGGATGCCGCTTTATTACGTCCGGGTCGTTTCGATCGCCAAGTGGTGGTGGATCGTCCCGATTACGCTGGCCGTAAGGAAATCCTTAATGTCCACTCCAGAGGCAAAACTTTGGCCCAAGACGTGGATCTCGATAAAATCGCCCGTCGTACCCCCGGTTTTACCGGTGCCGATCTAGCTAATTTGCTCAACGAAGCCGCAATTTTAGCGGCACGTCGCAATTTAACCGAGATTTCTATGGATGAGATCAACGATGCGATCGATCGTGTCCTGGCCGGCCCTGAGAAGAAAAATCGCGTCATGAGCGAAAAACGCAAAACTTTAGTTGCTTACCATGAAGCTGGTCACGCTTTGGTGGGTGCTTTAATGCCGGATTATGATCCTGTCCAGAAAATTAGTATTATTCCTCGCGGTCGCGCTGGGGGTTTAACTTGGTTCACTCCCAGCGAGGATCGCATGGAATCCGGGTTATATTCTCGCGCTTATCTGCAAAATCAGATGGCTGTAGCTTTGGGGGGTCGTTTAGCTGAAGAAATTATCTTCGGTGAGGAGGAAGTAACTACGGGTGCTTCTAATGACCTGCAACAGGTGGCACGAGTAGCGCGGCAAATGGTAACTCGTTTCGGCATGAGCGATCGCCTAGGACCGGTGGCCTTAGGTCGTCAAAATGGTAATGTTTTCCTAGGTCGTGATATCGCTTCCGATCGAGATTTCTCCGATGAAACTGCGGCAGCTATTGACGAGGAAGTGCGTAACTTAGTGGAACAGGCCTATCGTCGCGCTAAAGAGGTTTTAGTCAATAACCGCGCCATCTTGGACCAGTTAGCACAAATGTTAGTGGAAAAAGAAACCGTGGACGCGGAGGAGTTACAAAATATCCTCGCTCATAACGATGTGAAAATGGCGGCTTTAGCTTAAGTTTTGTAACATTTTCTTGACAAACAGCATCCTGATGGGTGCTGTTTTTTTTGTTAAATGAAAATTAATGACAAACTTAAGCTGTTAATCGGGTGTATCTCAATTTTTGTCAATCCCACACAGAGAAAACGGGTTTCTCCGAGAAACCCGTTTTCTACTCATGTAATTTGGGATTTTTAAGCGGAAACTTTCTCCTAAAGTTGATTCAAGGTAGGGTTGATTCAAGGTAGGGTTGATTCATGAATCAACCCTACCCAAACCCCGAAGCGCATTAGTTTTTCGGTGGGATGCTTACAGATAGCTGCTGATATATCTGTAATAATTTAAGAGTCACTGATAATTAATGTGGGATGTACCCCTGTTAATCAGCTTCACAATACCCAGTTTAAATGCGTCTTAAGTAGGGAGGCACAATTATTTGTAGGATGGGTTAGCGGTAGCGCAACATGAGCGGACGTTGGGTTTCATGCTTCAACCCAACCTACGTTGATCTTATATTTAATTCCACCCACCCACTTAGCTTAACAGTCCTGTCTTTTCACTGTTCACTGATTACTGATTACTGTTCACTGATTACTGATTACTGTTCACTGATTACTGATTACTGTCATGTAGCATCGATGACTACTTCCTCTTTACCTATTTTAATTGTTATTTGTGGGGCAACTGCCACAGGAAAATCCAGTTTAGCCCTACAATTGGCCGAAAAGTTTAATTCAGTAATTCTCAGTGCCGATTCCCGACAAATCTATCGAGAATTTAATATTGGCACCGCTAAACCTAGCTTAGAAGAATGTCAGCGGATTCCCCATTATCTAATTGATATTTGTGATCCTCAAGATAATTTTACCCTAGCACAGTACCAAGAACAAGCTGAGGATTTAATCAGCAATCTCCACTATTCTCCTCTGTTTTTGGTCGGTGGTACGGGACTTTATATCAAGTCCATTGTCAAAGGTTTAAAAATACCGAGGGTTTCTCCTCAAGCGGATTTAAGACAGCAATTACAAGCTTTAGGGCAATCCTATCTTTATCAAATTCTGACGCAGGTAGATGAGGAGGCTGCTAAAAAAATTCATCCCCATGATCAGGTCAGGACTTTACGCGCTTTAGAGGTTTTTTATCTGACAGGAAAACCTATCTCTAGTCAGCAGGGAGAAAATCCTCCCACTTATCCGATTTTACAAATTGGTTTAGATTGTTCCCCAGAAAGTTTAGGCAAGCGGATCACTGTTCGTACTGATCAAATGATCGCCAGGGGATTAGTAGCAGAGGTGCAGAATTTGGGGGATAAATACGGTTGGGATTTGCCACTTTTGCAGACTTTGGGTTATGCAGAGATTAAGCAATATCTGCTCGGGGAAATTTCTTTAGAACAGGCGATCGATTTAATTATCCTCCACACCCGTCAATTTGCTAAACGTCAGCGCACTTGGTTTCGTGCCGATGCTGATATTGTCTGGTTTCCCATCGATAAAGAAAATTTATTGAAATCGGTAGAACGAAAAATTATTTTGTTTCTTGAGGGGTTGTCAAGGCCCGATATAAAAACACATCATCCTGATTAAGGATTAACTGAAAGTTCTCATTTTGATGCAGTTTATTTAAGTGATCATCAATTAGTTCTGGTGAACTAGACCAACCGGGATGACGGCGATCGAGTAGGATATAATTAAATTGATTTAAATCTAGGGATTGGGAACCTTCGATCGCTAATTTGATCATTTCTCGATGGGTAAGATGGGGGGCAATTCTAGAAGTAGTCAAGACACTCTCACTGGTGGTAATTTGGGTGAGAGCTTTTTGGGTGGCGGACCAAGTATCGAGGGAATTTAAATACAGTGACCAAAAATAGCCATATTTAGCTAAGGCAAAAAAGGCAATAATTGCCCAAGTAATTATCCATTTAGGCTGCTTCAACCAGCTGCTATTATGGGCTAAAGTGGCGATAACCGCTAGAAATAAAAAGGGCAAAATTGGCAGGGAATATTGAGTGGTTAAGTTTTTTTGTGGGGCATGATCTGCTAATAAATTTAAAGCGAGTGCGGGAATAGCAGCAATTATTGGGGCAGAATAGCGCCAGGATAAACCCCAAACTAAGGGAATAATTAATAGGATGAGGTATTCTAGATTGTTGCCAGTAAAGATTTTTCCTAAGACAAGATCGGGTTTGAGGAAAAGATTAAAGATAATTGCTGGCAAACTATCTCCTAGATAACTATATCGAGAATCAGCCATTTCAATAACTGCCGATTTTCCTGTCAGGAGGGGAATTAATAACTTCGTGGTGATAATAAACCAAAGAATGCCAGTAATCATGGCAATTATTCCGGGGATTTTTTTCTTTTCCCAGAGAAGTAACCAGATACCCATTCCCAACAATGTTAAAGAGAGAATTGCTTTACAACCGAGAATAATAATGATTCCTAGACAAAATCCCCAGAGATTATTTAATCTTGCAGCCAAAATTGTCCAAAAAATGGCTGGAACTGCTATAACTTCTGGATGAAAATCAAAGAGATTAACATTAAAAATTAGGGGATAGAGCAGATAAACTAAGGCTAATGTATAAGCTTGTTTTTCTTTTAATCCCGCTTCTATTGCCAATTGCCAGAGGGGAAAAGCACCAAGAGAAAGGGAAAAAGCTTGCAATAAAAGCAGCCAATAAACGCTAGGATAAATTTTATAAAGTAAGGCTATAGGATAGAGAATAAAAGCGATGTGATCGCCTAAAATATGGTAGCCAACAAAAGATATAATCGGTGGTTTACCTTGAGAAATTAGGTAAACTCCCTGATCGAACCAACCAAGATCGAGAGCATTAGATTGAAATAAAATATGTCTGACAGCACTGCAAATAAACAGAATTATTGTCGCGCAACCAATCAACCAAAATAAATCATTTTTTTTGTGCATAATCGTTAAGTTTTACTGGGATTTTTCGGGATTATTACGACAATACTGCCAGGTATCTCTAAAATAGGAAGCAACTTCAGTAAACCATGCTTTAAAAATATTTCTGTTCTCACTGGTGACGATAACCCCATTAATAAACTCTTGCCATTGGGTATCATTAGCGGGAAGAATAAAACCATAATAATCACAATTTAAAGGATTGCGGGGGATAAGTTGATAATCTTTTCCTAGGGATAAACCGAGAATGACAGCTTCTCCAATTAGCAGAATCCCATCACTAGCAAAAGCATCTATTCTATTCCTTCTTAAACTTTGGATACCTCGCAGTCTTCCCGTCACTCCTTGAAATTCCTGATAGGTAGCAAGAGGATATTTTTGTCTTAGTAATTCTTGAGTGGTGGTATCTCGCAAAACTCCAATACTTATACCTTCTAAGGACGAAGAAAAGTTAAAATTCTTCTGATTATCACTCCGAACTAAAAACTGAGTTCCCGTCACAAAAAAAGGACGAGAAAAACTGACACCATCAGGTATATTTTTTCTGATACTATTGGGACCACACTCGAAATCAACGGTTTTATTTTCCAATAACTGGAAGCGATTAAATAAAGTGGATTTATAAATTTTGACACTGATGATCTGGAGGTTTAATTTGTGCTTTAGTTCCCCTCTGAGCAATTGGATAAAATCTAAGCATAATCCCTGCAAATTATTATTACTATCTCGATAGCCAAAAGGAATGGCATCTTCTCTCATCGCTACTTCTAATAATCCCGTGCGTTTAATTTTTTCTAGAACCGTTTCCGACTTAGCTGGGAGAGCAGCAAAAATATTAGATAAAATAACGAGAGTAAGAATGATTAATTTCATGACTTTTGCCGAGATTATTTAAGATTTGTTATGGACTTTATCCCATTGATCTAAAATGTCTTTGAATAATAATTCATCTAACCATGTTTTTACTACCACTGTCAAAGGTAAAGCCAATAACAAACCTAAAATGCCAAACATTTGAGCAAAGAAAATTTGAGCAATTAGGGTAATTGCCGGTAGTAAAGATACCTGTTTAGCCATGACAGTGGGTGTCAGCCAATAACTTTCGACATTTTGGATAATAAAATAGAGAATCAGAATAGCGACAATTTTCCAAGGTGCATCGATAACAGCAATTAGAATGGGAAAAATCACACTAGCAGTCGGTCCGATATTAGGGATAAAATTGAGCAATCCTGCTAGGATAGCATGAACGAGAACTAGATTAATTTGTAGAAGCCAAAGACCGAAACCACTGAATAATCCTACCATAGTTGAACTAATGGCAATTCCCAACAACCAATTACCTAAACCCGCTTCCGATAGGGTAAGAATTTCCTCGGCACGACGACGATAGAAGTTAGGAAATAATTTTAAGAAAGCTTGTCGATAGGGTTGGGGGTTGACTAACATCATGATTGCTAACACCAGCACGAATAATAATTGCAAAATTGCCGCCACTGAGTTAGAAAAGAAAGTAAAAAAGTTACTAAAAACAAAGGTTCCTAAAGGTTGTAACTGCTGGACTAAATCAGTTAAATTAGGCAAGGGTGGCAACCAATCAAATTGAAATTGTTGTCGCCATTGAATCGAGTTATTGCGGACTAAATCCCAAGCTTGCGGTAAAAGTTCAATTAATTTTTGAAACTGTTCGATAAAGGGGGGAACAATAATTATAAAAAATAAAATCACAATTCCTAGACTCGTCAGCAGGGTGATTAAAATAGCCAAACCCCTTTTAATCCCCAATCTCTGCAATCCTTTTACACATCTATTTAAGGCTACGGTAAACACGATCGCCATAAAAATCAATAATAACAGCTGTCGAATCTGCCACAATACATACAGAGCCATTATTAAACAGATAAACCCCAACCACTGACCAAATTTCACGACCTTGATTTATCCTATCGGGACAAGTTTTATCATACAGCAGTCGGTCGGCGGTCGGCAGGAGATAGGTTTTAGGTCTTGGGGTTTTGGAGTCTTGGGGTTTTGGGGTTTTAGTTCAATTTCCCCACTTCCCCACTTCCCCACCTCCCCACCTCCCCACTTCCCCACTTCCCAACTTCCCCACTTCCCCACTTCCCCACTTCCCTAACAGCACAAATCAAGTTCTGTATCAAAAATTTGCTAATTTTGCTGTTATGTGCTATACAGTTACGCATCAAAACAGGATAGAAAAACGAGATTTTTTTAATTACCAGACATTTTCTCAAATTTTATGGCAACTCTCCCAGAGTCAAATTATCCTAAAAGAAATCCTCTCCTAGAAAATCCGACAAGACTCAGAGAAATTGTGGCCGTTAATGCTTTTATCCTTGTACTAGGACTTCGATAATGAAAGAATTGGAGCGATACTATAAAGTTTTAGGGTTAGATCATGGGGCATCTCTCGACGAGATCAATCAAGCCTACAAAGATTTGGTGTTTATTTGGCATCCCGATCGCATTCCCAAAGATAATCAGCGTCTTTTGGAAAAAGCCACCGCTAAACTGCAAGAAATTAACCACGCTAGGGAACAGTTACGGCAAATTCATCAAAATTCTCCTAAACGCTCCAATTCCCCCCCTAAAACTGAAAAACAGCCCGCCCACGCCTATAAAACTGCGTCCCCCTATCAGCCTCACCCTAGCCAACCCAGCCAAAATTCCCAAACCCACAGTCATAAAACCCATAGTCAACAAACCCACAGTCAACAAACCCACAGTCAACACAGCCACTCCCAGAATAACCATCAGGTCCACAATCATGCCGCCTGGCGCCCTCACTATCGGGATTTAAACGGAGCCGATTTACAGGGAGCTAACCTGAAGGAAAAAGATTTCTCTAGTCGCAGTCTCATCGGGGCAGATTTAAGCCATGCCGACTTAAGCGATAGCTTCCTGCACAAAGTTAACCTAGAAAAGGCTAATCTGTACAAAGCTAATCTTTTTCGCGCCAATCTCCTCGAAGCTAACCTTAAAGGCGCAAATTTACAGGAAGCCAATCTCATCGGGGCGGATTTAAGCGGGGCGGATCTGTCGGCGGCAGATTTACGCGGGGCAAAAATTGGCTTCGGTAAGCGTATTATGGTGAAATTAACCGGGGCAATTTTAACAGGAACAATTCTCCCCGATGGTTCGATTCATCAATAGACCTCTTGCTAATTTTGATGTCCCTTTAATAGGAACTATCACCCGATGGGCATTTATTACACAATCGCTGCTGTTTTTCTAGGGATGCAATTAGCTGGAGGAGAAAATTTATCTGCAGCGAATCCTGATTTTTTACTGCTGCAAAAAGCTCTAGAAAAACACAATTTTATCGTCAAACTTGCCCCACCACCAGTGCGAGGAGCCTACGGTTTATTTGATAGTAAAACTAGAATTATTTGGATTCATCCCCTAGTTTTTGACTTAGGTATTGCCCGACCAACATTAATTCATGAAGCTGTCCATGCCGCTCAACTTTGTCATGGAGGCAAAACAGTTAAAGCTCTTAATTTAGCCATAGAACCACCGGCAATGACCAGAAGATTTTTTATGCATTATGAGGGTTTTAGCAGACAAATTGAAGCCGAAGCCTATACTGTTCAAGTTCAGCCCGATGGTCTGGATTTAGTGATTTCTTTACTGCAAAAATATTGTCCTTAGAAAACCTGTCCATAAATCTACCAATCTCGTTCTAATTCTTCGGCTACACGACGATAATCAGCGCTGGCTTCTTGGGCATTTTTACCGCGCCAATTGGTAATAGCAACCCCGTCTAAAACGGCTTTTTCGTGGGCCTTATAATTTCTGACAAAAGCATGACAGGCGGGAATACCTAATTCTAATAAAGTATTTTGTGCTTCTAAAGTTTCCTTAAGACTACGGGAATCCACTTTTGTTAATAAAACCCGATAGGCAATTCCTAGGGGTTTAACTGCCGTGCGTACCGTGTCAATTAAAGCCATTAAATCCATCGGTGCGGGAGGAGTCGGTAAAATTAAATAATCTGATTCTGCTATGACTGCGGTAAGTAATTCGGAACGCAAAGCTGGTGGTGTGTCAATCACGATCAGATCGTACTCGATAATTTGACGCAATTCTCCTAATTTCTCTGTATTAATTTGCTTGGCTAAATCAAATACCATACCCGCTTGATTTCTTTCTACCCACCAAGTGGAGGAACCCTGCGGATCCGCATCCACCAGCAAAACACGCTGATTCTGCCCCCAAATTGCCGCTAAATTAACCGCAGTGGTGGTTTTACCCACACCACCTTTACCGTTGACAACAGCGAGAATTTTCGGGCCATTAGGCTTTAATTGCGAGGTCATTTTCAGTTATCAGTTATCAGTTATCAGTTATCAGTTATCAGTTATCAGTTATCAGTTATCAGTTACCAGTTATCAGTTACCAGTTATCAGTTATCAGTTATCAGTTATCAGTTATCAGTTATCAGTTATCAGTTATCAGTTATCAGTTACCAGTTATCAGTTACCAGTTATCAGTTACCAGTTATCAGATTTGAGTTTTAAGTTCACTGATTACTGTTTACTGATTACTGATCACTGAATATAACTAACCAGAAAGTTTTTGATCTAAGATTTGGCTAGTTAATTTAGGATCGGCTTTACCGCCGCTTTTTTTCATGACTTGACCGACAAAAAATCCCTTAAGATTGGTTTTACCCGCCCGGAATTTTTCTAACTCGCTTGGATGGGAGGCGATAATTTCCTCGATCAGTTTTTCGATCGCAGAACTGTCAGAAATTTGTATTAATCCTTTCTTTTCCACCAGTGTTTTTGGTGAACCGCCCTGGGTGAGAAGTTCCGGTAAAATTTCCTTAGCAATTTTGCCACTAATTGTTCCCGTTTCAATCAGTTTAACTAATTCCGCTAAGTCTGGTGCTTGCAGGGCAATTTCTGTGATCGTCAGCTTATTATTATTCAAATAAGCGGCGATATCTTGACTGATCCAGTTAGCGACTAATTTCGCATTTGCCCCGGCAATTACCGCAGTTTCAAAATATTCAGCCACGGTGCGATCATCGGTTAAAACCCTGGCATCGTAGGGGGAAAGACCAAATTCTTCCTCATAACGACGACGTTTACGAGCGGGTAATTCCGGTAATTCTTCCGCCCAAGCTTTTAACTGTTCGGGGGAGACTTCTAGGGGGGGTAAATCCGGTTCGGGAAAATAGCGATAATCGCTAGAACCTTCTTTTTTCCGCATACTAATCGTCCGTTGAGTAGCTTCTTCCCAAAGACGGGTTTCCTGTACGATTGGTTCGCCATTTTCGATCGCTTCAATTTGTCGATCGATCTCGTATTCTATGGCTTTTTGGATAGCACTAAAGGAGTTCATATTTTTGATTTCTACCTTAGTCCCGAACTTTTTAGCGCCTTTTTTGCGAACGGAAATATTGACATCGCAGCGCAGGGAACCTTCCTGCATATTACCGTCACTGATGCCGAGATAACGCACTAAACGCCGTAATTCTTGGGCATATTCCGCCGCTTCGGTGCCGGTGCGTAAATCCGGTTCTGAGACAATTTCCAATAATGGTACACCTGTACGATTAAAATCCACGAGGGAATGGGTGGAACCGGAGAGACGTTCGCTGCCAGCATGAACCAGTTTTCCCGCGTCTTCTTCCATGTGCAGACGGGTAATGCCGATAATTTTGCGGCTAACTTCCTTAGTTTTTTTATCGACGATCTCGATTTCTAGTTGACCCTGTTCGACAATAGGGAGATCATACTGGGAAATTTGATAATTTTTCGGCAGGTCGGGATAAAAATACTGTTTGCGATCGAATTTGCTATGAGGTGTGATTTTACCATCGATAGCTAATCCCAGTTTAACAGCACTGGCCAGGACTTCTTGGTTAAGGACGGGTAATACCCCCGGATAACCCAAACAGACGGGACAGACGTTAGTATTGGGGGGACTATCGAAGTTGGTAGGACAGGAACAAAATATCTTGCTTTTGGTGTTGAGTTGACAGTGGGTTTCTAAACCGATAATTGCTTCGTATTCAGTGGCAGACATATTTTCTCGCTCTAGCCGACACAGGAATGATCTGTTTACTCATTATAGTCGCGATTCTGGATCATTCCCTCCCTTCATAAAACTTAATACTGTAGTTACTAATCAATTTATACAGCCTGAATATAGCTCAAAAAAGATAATTGATTTAACCAATGTCCGCCATTATTTTTAATTTTATGGAATAAAACAGGGAAGCTTATCGATAGTTTTTCACCGATAAACCTAGCTTTTCTAGTAGCGACCACCGACCAGCGACTCCCGAAAAAGAAAACTTACCACCTCACTATGAAGATAACCGCCACAAATCGTAGCAAAAATTAACTTCTAGAGGCGGGATATTCGCTTAGTATAGAAACAGAGAGATTATACCTGAGAACTGACCCCATAACCAGCCAAAAGCAATATGAGCGGTGAAAGTGATCATTTTCTAGGCGAGTATTGCCTTAGTAAGTAGGTGGGTGTTAAAAATTGTCAGATACCTCCCTTATTAAGGAGTATCCCCCCTTATCAAGGGGGGCAGGGGGGATCAAGGACAAAATCTATCTTCGATTTAATTGAAACCACTTACTTAATTGACGATTTTTACTTTTTACTTGATTTTATGTCTTTAACTCTCTCAGAACAACTCAAACGAGAACAATTATCCTACCCCCAAACTCTCCTCCATCATCTGCAAAAGTTACGGCATTTTGTAACAGTAGAAGGAGAGGAGAAATTGCAGCAGTGGAAAAACCTGATTGAAAAGGAGAATTTTCAACCTAGCACCCGTAATTTAGCCTATTATCTCGCCCTGAGACAAGAAGATATCCGGGATTTACAATTAGCTTTAATGCCCTGGGGATTATCTTCCCTAGGCCGGATTGAATCGAAAGTTTTACCGACTCTCGATGCGGTAATTGCCACTTTAGGGGCGGTTTGTCATCAAGAAGCCTCATTATTACCCAAACATCCCCCTTTAGAGGCATTTTTCCAAGGAGATCAACTTTTAGCCTCCCATAGCGCCGAAGTTTTTGGTCTGTCTTCCCCCCGGCGTCGGGTGCGAATTATGGTGACAATGCCGACGGAAGCGGCAACCGACCCCGATTTTATCGCTCAATTACTGCGTTGCGGGATGGACTGTATTCGCATTAATTGCGCCCATGATGGCCCGAAAGAGTGGCAGGGAATGATCGAAAATCTGCGCGAGGCGGTCAAAAATCCCGAAAATTTAGTCAATGGACATACCTGTAAGGTTTATATGGACTTAGCCGGCCCGAAAATCCGTTTAGAAGAGATTTTAGCCCCCCAGTCCCAAACCAAACTATATCAAGGGGATTTTCTCCTCTTAACCACCCAACCGCCTCACACTGCCCATCCTCAGTATTTTCAGGCTAATTGTTCCCAACCGGAAATTATTCCCCAAATTCCCGTCGGGGCGAAAGTTTGGATTGATGATGGTCATATTGGGGCTGAAGTTATTGCCATAATGCCAGAAGGTCTCTTACTAAAAATTACCCACGCTAGGGAGAAAGGGGAAAAACTCAAAGCAGATAAAGGCCTAAATTTCCCCGATACCGTCTTAAATATCGATCCTTTGACCGCAAAAGACCGGCAAGATTTAGATTTTATTGCCCAAAATGCCGATATTATCGGTTACTCTTTTGTACAAAAAGCCAGCGATATCGAGACACTACAGCTAGAGTTACAAAGTCGTTTGGGGGATGCTTGGCGACAAAAAGCAATTGTGGCCAAAATAGAAACACCTTTAGCCGTGAAAAATCTACCGGAATTAATCATCCATGCCGCCGGTAAACAACCTTTTGGGGTAATGATTGCCCGGGGTGATTTGGCCGTAGAAATTGGCTATCAAAGACTAGCAGAAATTCAAGAGGAAATTCTCTGGTTATGCGAAGCGGCCCATATTCCGGTAATTTGGGCCACCCAAGTCCTAGAAAATCTGGTCAAGAAAAGTATTCCTTCCCGGGCCGAGATTACGGATGCCGCTATGGCCGAAAGAGCCGAATGTGTCATGCTTAATAAGGGGGAATATATCCGTGAAGCGGTGACAATTCTCGATGATGTTTTACAAAGAATGCAGAGCCACCAAGCTAAAAAAACGCCACAATTACGCGCTCTCCATTCTTGGGTTTAAGCGGTTATCAGTTATTAGTTATTAGTTATTAGTTATTAGTTTTCAGATTTGAGTTATTAGTTCACTGTTTACTGATCACTGTTTACTGATCACTGAAAAAACTTCCCACTCCCCCACACCTTTTAAACAGGATTGAGAATCAGAGGCAAATTAACGCATATTATTGACCGCACCACTAACCAAACCAGCGCTAACATAGCGACCATAACCATCAAGACGGTTTTGTTGAGCGATTCGGGAGGGATTATTGACGAGATCGGCAACTCCCGCACCCATCATCACCACGGAGATAACTGCGATTAAGTAGTTACGGACAAAAGTTTGATTTTGGTGGTTGGCTAACATGGTTGTCACCTCTCTTTCCTGTCGATAACCTTAGAATACGAGAGGGTTTGGGGTGATGTCAGTCCCATAATTCCGGGTGACAGAAGTGGAAAAAAGTGGAATCCACAGACAAGCTATGATTTTTTGTCGATTAGAATCGGTAAATAGGGAATCGGGAACAGGAAAAGGGCAATATTCGTCGCTTATATGGTTAAATAATCAGTAAATTGCCTAAAAACTGACATATTCTCCAGAATATGACCCTAGAAACAGCGATTATGACCATAAAATTTTTCTGGCCTTTAGTTTTAGGATTATCTATTGTTATTATTGACAATGGGCAATATCTGAGAGCAGAAACGGTAACTTTGAGCGCCAGTCAACGCCAACAACTGCGATCACTAGATGCTAAGATTATTTTACCTAACTATATTCCTCCCGGATTTCGGGCCAGCGAGATTAAAATCCTCGCAGAAGAGAGGAAAGGATACGCAGTCCTCTTTGAAAATGCCGAGAATAGCTGTTTTTTGGTGGAGGGAATCGAAAACGCCAGGGGCGATGATGGTTTAGAATTAGAGGGAACCCTAGCGCTCAATTCCCCACTATTTGGAGAAGGATACTGGCTTAATTATGGTACACCTAAAAACTCGGAATTAAGGCAACAATTCCCCGAACCTGATTTGTATTCCGATTGGATGAAAATGGGAGAATATTTTTATCGTCTCAGTGGGGCATTAATTGCCCGGGAGGAGTATGATTATCCTAATTGCCGTCAAGATATTTCCCCATCGGAAGCGGTTAAAATAATCGAATCTTTTGGAGATAACAATTAAATTGAATTTATCTACAGTCATTTCTGATCTACAACAAAGAAGCAAGGAGCGGTTAGCTTGGTCTGATTTTTGCTGGTTAGGATTAGTAATAATTTTGGGACTGGTTATTAGGTTAACACAATTAACAAGCAAACCTCCCTGGACGGATGAATTTGCCACTATGGTTTTTAGTATTGGCAATAATTACCAGATAGTGCCGTTAAATCAAATAATTTCCCTAGACACCTTATTAGCACCTCTCCAGAGCAACCATCAGGCAACTATTGCCGATGTAATTAAATTAGTTATTCAGGAGGACAATCATCCACCTTTATATTTTATTTTCGCCTATCTCTGGAATAAATTATTCTTTGATCGGGGAGAATATGTATCTTTAGAAGGAATGCGATCGCTGGCGGTATTTTGGGGAGTTATTTCGATTCCTCTAATTTATTTTATCAGTAAATTGGTCTTTAAATCCGGCTCGATCGCTTTTCTGGCGGCGATTTTAATGGCGGTTTCTCCCTACGCAGTTTTTATCTCCCAAGAAGCGCGCCATTATACTTTAGCGGTTGTATTTGTCCTCATATCTTTAGGCTGTTTTCTGAGGGCAAGCAGCAAAATTATCCACCGTCAGAGAATATCCCCTACTTTGGTTTTTTTCTGGTTAATTGTCAACTGTCTAGGGTTATTAGTCCACTATTTTTTTAGTTTAACTATCCTCGCAGAGGCAATAACTTTATTATGGATTTTATCCAATCAAATCAAACAAAAAAACTTTTGGATAACTAATTGGTGGCGTTTAAGTTTAGTTTTTTTAGGTAACTTGAGCTTTATTATTATTTGGTTTATCACCTTTGTCCCCAAAGATTATGGCAATCAGATGACCGGTTGGATTCAGAGAGACAATGATAGTTTTTTAGCAGTAATTAGCCCCTTTTTTCAATTGCTGGGAACATTAATTACTATGCTTTCCCTGCTCCCCGTTGAATCAGAATCTTTAATAATTATCTTGATTTCTGGGGCAATAATGATCGGTTTTTTTCTCTGGATTATCCCACAATTAAAAACAGCATGGCTAGACTCCTATAAACCAGAATTAGGCATTCTATCGGCATTTTTTCTCAATTCAATTGCTATTTTCTTTGTCATCACTTATCTCCTCTCGATCGATATTACCCGGGGAGCTAGATATAGTTTTGTTTACTTTCCCTCGGTAATTTTAATTCTAGCAATTTTATTAGATAATTGTTGGCAAAGGAAGCAGAAAAGAATAGTAATTATTGTCCTTATCATGGCTTTAGTTAGTTCCCTAAGTGTGACTTGTAATTTAGGCTATCGTAAGTATTATCGGCCAGATAAATTAGTTACTACTATCGAAAATAATAGCCGTTATCCGTTAGTAATTGCCACTAGCTATAGGAGTTTAGTGCAGGTGGGAGAAATGATGGGAATTGCTTGGGAATTTAACCAAAGATTTCCCGATAAAACCCCTAAGTTTCTCTTAGTTAACCCAGAACAAAAGCCAAATTTTAATCTGTCATCTTCCCCCCCTTTTGAATTATGGTTAATTAATTTCCATTCTTCAATAGATTTATCGGACTGTCAACTCTCAGAGTTATCCTCCAATTATGTAACAGGTTATCAATATCAAAAGTTTCTCTGTGGGCGATCGATGGATTATAATAGTGAAGTTAAGTAGGGCTATTAACTATGATTATTTGGGTAAATGAACAGATTGATCCCTGTGGTTTAGTACAAGCTTGTATTGCCTGTCAAGACGAACAAGCGGCAAAAGATTGTCATCAAAGTTGGTTAACCAATCTTACGGACGAACAAAAACAAGCGGGGTGGGTGGCAGTTTTAAGAACCGTAGAATCTTGGGATGATGTACCTGTAAATGCTCTGAAGTTAAGTTATTAAGTGGGTGGGTGGAATTAAATATAAGATGAACGTAGGTTGGGTTGAAGCATGAAACCCAACGCGCGCATAGTTTACGCTACCGCTAACCCATCCTACAAATAATTGTGCCTCCCTACTTAACTCTCCTGCAACAATCAAAAATCTTCCGTTAGGTGAAGAAACTCCGAGACAGGAGATATCTGCCTAAAATAAAAAAGAGGGCAGGTTTTACCCCACCCTTTGGTTTTATTTTAAACGAATTACTAACCGGCGATCGGGTTCCACGCCGCGACTTTCCGTGGTTAAATCGTTTTCTTCCTGAAAAAAGGCATGGATTTGGCGACGTTCCGCCGAAGATAGGGCTTTTAATTCTATTTCCTGTCCTGTTTGCCGCACTTGCGTCGCCGCTTGATTAACCCAGTCGAAAAGTTCTGACTGTCTTTGTTGACGATAGCCATTGATTTCGACAATATAGAATTGATGTTCTGCCGCCTCGACACCAATATTCAGAATCGTATTAGCTAGGGATTGAATCGCATCCAGTCCCTCACCCTTGTTAGCGAGGAGAAGTTCCACTTGTTGGGGACTCAATTGACTGCTATCAATAATTAACCAACAGGAGGAAGGTCCAGTTCCCAATTCCTGCACTCCAATCTGGACATCTGCGGACATGGCCATCAACTTTAGCAGTTTTTCCAGCCATTGTTTAGCGTTCTCGCTATTTTGCTCCCATATACTCATTACGATGTTTTTTCCTTTTTCTTGCTAGAACGTTTTTCAAAGGGGAGAGCATCGCGGGTTTTTTCCGTTTTTTCCTGTTCCGCTACCAATTTTTGCAGGTTTTCTGGTAACGGTTCCCGCATCAAAATCACCGTTTGAATAGTTTGGAAGATGTTCGCGGTTAAGATATACATCAATACCCCCGCCGGTAAGGGGAAAAACAGGAACATCATACTAAAAATTATCGGGGTGATTTTATTCACCGTTTGCTGTTGTTGGGCTGCTCCCCCCGAAGGCGCACCGGCGCCGGATAACTCTTGGTTAACATAGATACTAATACCGAAAGCGATCACCATCGCCAAAATATCCCAGTGAATTTCACCATTGGCACCGGTTGCCCCAATTCTTCCCAGGGCCTCAATAAAGAGAAAACCCGTATTAGCGGCAATCCCCGGCACGATAACTTTAATACTGGCATCTCCGGGGGCTAAAGCGACGATGGAACCGTCTTCATTAACTTGCACCAGTTCTTGACCTTTAACCACCTCGTAGCTGGGTTTTAGGTTATTTTCGGGTGCTTCCGTGGCTAATTGGCTTAAAGACTTGCCCTGGTCGTTTTGCAGGTCGATTTTTACCTGTTCTCCCGGGGCGATTTTATTGCCTTGGGGTAAAAAAGCGGTGATGGGATAGTGGAGAGACTCGTCAATATAAACGTTTTGGGGTTTGGTGCCATAGGGTTGGCGCTGCACGAGGGCGATTTGTTCGCTCGGCAGCACTTGTAAATCGACAGTATAGTTAATATCCGAGAAGGGGGAACCCCGCAGCGTCGCAAATAAAGCCAAAAGAATCGGCATTTGTAATAACAGGGGTAAACAACCGGCCAAGGGATTGCCCAACTCCTGCATTAATTTGCCCATTTCCTCCTGTTGTTTTTGGGGGTCGTTTTTGTAGCGTTGTTGAATTTCTGCTTGTCTTTCCTTCATCAAGGGTTGAGTGATTCGCATTTTTCTCATATTGCGAATCTGGCCGGCGCTGAGGGGAAAGACGGCAAATCTCACCACCAGCGTTAAAGCAATGATGGCGAAACCGTAACTATGCACAATCCGAAAGAAAAAATCTAGGATTGGCAACATGATATTTGTGGAAATAAATCCGACTCCAAAATCCATGGCTTTAATCTATGCCTTCTCGTTTAATAGGGGTTCACTTTGACAAATCTAATTTATCGAATCTCGGCGATCGATTATTTTGTTTTATTGACTGATGATCGATTCTAGGGGACGACCGGTTTTATCGGCGACTCTTTCGGCAATGTAGTCATGAATTTCCCGGAATTTCGGCATCGCGCGCATTTCTAAACGACTTCTATCCTTGAGAGTTACGACAATATCCCCCCAAAGACCAATTCCTCTCGGCATTTTTGCCACTTTTGCCACTTCTGAATAGATAATATCTGTGCGATCGCGTCCCATCCACCCCCCGGTGATTGAAATCCGCCGATCGGTTATCTTATATCTTAACCAGATTGCCCGCACCACTGCCCCAACGGTTAAAGGTAAACAAATCACTGTGAATCCTAGCAGTATATTGATGATTAGGTCGCCGATGTGCGGACCGCCTTCATAAAAAGTTTCTTCTTTAATGCCCATGAATTATATTCGCCTTCACTAACAACTGCTTTAATTCTCGCAAAAAATGTTCATAATTGCACTCGATCGCCTCGGGACGGATAATGATTATCCCTCGCCATCCTGTCGCTATTTCTGGCAATAACTCCCGAATTACCGCTCGTATTTGCCTTTTTAGTCGATTACGAACCACCGCTTTTTTACTAACTTTCTTGCTAATCGAGATACCAAAACGACTCGGTTCGGGGGTATCTGGGCAAGAATCCTCTAAACTAATTAAGGTTAAGTGGGAACCGTGATAACGCCTCCCTTTTCCATAGACAGCTTGAAAATCCTGTCGATGTTTTAAGCGATGAACTTGGGGTAATCCCACGAAAATTAGTCGGTTCCCAGAATAACCTAAACACTTAAACGATAGCGCCCTCTTTTCCGACGAGCTTTAATTACTTTGCGTCCGTTGACGCTACGCATTCTCGCTCTAAATCCGGAAGTGCGCTTCTGT
The DNA here is from genome assembly GCF_020245285.1 of Microcystis sp. M31BS1. NCBI lineage: Bacteria > Bacillati > Cyanobacteriota > Cyanophyceae > Chroococcales > Microcystaceae > Microcystis > Microcystis sp. M31BS1. Next base: position 14,762 of record NZ_JADBVE010000191.1, on the reverse strand, counting down.
TTGCGCGTGGTTCCTTCTAAAGTACGTTTACTCACTGCCGATTTTCCTCCTTAAGATAGAGTTAGTCTATAGATATAAAGACACAATTTTTGATTATAACAAAATTACTAGGAATTGGGAAGCTCATGGTCAAGCTCCGTTTCGGTCGGGATATCTGTAATTATCTCCCTAGCGCTGAAAAGTGCGAATGGTTAGTCACTAATGGTATTGGTGGTTTTGCTGCGGGAACCGTGGCCGGATTGCTGACTCGCTGTTATCATGGCCTCTTGATCGCTGCTTTGGCTCCACCGACCCAAAGAACGCTTCTTGTGACTAAAATCGATGAATCGGTACAATATAACCAGAAAATTTATCATCTGGCCAGCAATCGCTGGTTAGGTGCTACGATCGAACCGCAAGGCTATATTAATATCGAAAGTTTTCATCTGGAAGGGACAATTCCCGTCTGGACTTTTATCTGTGGGGATGCCTTACTAGAAAAGCGTATCTGGATGGAACAGGGAGAAAATACCACCTATACCCGCTATACCTACCTTCGCGGCAATTCTCCCCTAACCCTGAATCTCACTGCTTTTGTCAATTATCGTGATTTTCACGGCAATACCCAGGGTTTTAACTGGCAAATGGCTATTAGTCCCCTGGAAAAAGGAGTCAGAGTGATTGCCTATGACAATGCTGTACCTTTTTATCTATTAATCAGTCAGGGACAGGTTTTTCCCGCTCATATCTGGTATTATCGCTTTGATTTGGCCGTGGAACGTTATCGTGGTTTAATCGATCGAGAAAATCATCTCCATGCCGCCAGTTTTTCGGCTACTCTTAAAGTGGGAGAATCGGTGACAATTGCCGCTAGTACCCGTCCCGATCCCAGTTTAGACGGTCAATCTTCTCTAGAGTCTCGCTATCGCTACGAGAGTAGTCTGATTAATCCCCAGCAGCCACCATGGATTCAACAACTTACCCTCGCTGCCGACCAGTTTATCGTTAGTCGTCCTCTCCGGGATCAACCGGACGGCAAAACGATAATCGCAGGTTATCCTTGGTTTGGTGATTGGGGTCGCGATACGATGATCTCCCTGAGAGGGTTAACTTTGACTACAGGCCGACCTGCGATCGCCCGTCAGATTTTACTAACTTTTTCCCGTTATCTAGACCGGGGTTTATTGCCGAATTTGCTACCCGATGGCGGAGAAATCCCCGAATATAACGCTGTCGATGCTATTCTTTGGTATTTTGAAGCCATTCGTTGCTATTTTAACCAAAGCCAAGATATTGAGTTTCTCAGAACTATTTATCCCGCTTTAACGGAAGTGATCGCTTGGTTTCGTCGCGGCACTCGCTACAATATTCACCTAGATGACGATGGTTTGATCTATGCCGGCGAAGCGGGAGTACAATTGACTTGGATGGATGCCAAAGTTGATGATCGGGTGATTACTCCCCGCATCGGCAAACCCGTAGAAATTAATGCTCTTTGGTTCAATGCCCTAAAAATTATGGTTCAATTTGCCCATTATTTGGGCATAGATGCCACTGATTACGAAAAAATGAGAAAAATGACCTTACAAGGGTTTTCTCGCTTTTGGGACGATTCTCTGGGGTATTGTTATGATGTTTTGGATACGGACAAGGGTAATGATGCCAGTTTACGACCGAATCAACTTTTTGCCGTGTCCTTGTCGGTGGAGGAGTTATTAAATTCCCCACAGAAAAAGGCCATTGTCGATATTTGTGCTTTAAAATTGTTAACTTCTCGCGGTTTGCGATCGCTTGATGCCGATCATCCCGATTACCGTGGCGTTTACAGTGGCGATCGCTTAAAAAGAGACAGTGCCTACCATCAAGGGACAGTCTGGGGATGGTTATTAGGGGCATTTATCGAAGCCCATCTAAAAGTCTATCGCGATCCTATCCTAGCCGAGAGTTTTTTAACACCGATGATCGACCATCTTCAGGATAGCTGTATCGGTAATTTAAGCGAAATTTTCGATGGTAATGCCCCTTTTACCCCTAGGGGAGCTTTTGCCCAAGCATGGACAGTGGCAGAGGTATTAAGGGTTTGGCAAGCGATCGAAGAATTTTCGCCAGAATCCTTTAAAATGATCAATTGTTAGGTGTGTTAGACCCCTAAAGGGCCGACCCTAAAAACCTCAGTTCGACCGTTATAAACAAAACTCTCATGCAGAAACCGCAAGTTATTTTTCTCGATGCTGTGGGGACTCTTTTTGGAGTAAAAGGCAGTGTCGGAGCAATTTATAGTCAAATAGCGGCGGATTTTGGGGTAGAGGTGGCGGCCGAGAGTCTAGAACAATCTTTCTTGGCTATTTTCCCCACTGCTCCCCCCCTAGCTTTTCCTGAGGTTGAACTGGCACAAATTCCCGAGTTAGAGTATCGCTGGTGGCGATCGCTGACTGGGGCAGTTTTTAATAAATTAGGTTATCTGGAAAGATTTCCCGATTTTGAGGCTTTTTTTGGCGAACTTTATCATCATTTTGCCACGGGCGAGCCTTGGCTGCTGTACGAGGATGTCATTCCCGCTTTAAGACTCTGGCAGATTCAGGGGATCGAGTTGGGCATTATTTCTAATTTTGACAGTCGTATCTACCAAGTTTTGGCCGAATTAGGCTTAGAATATTTTTTTCGATCGATCACGATTTCTTCCCAGACAGGAGCAGCCAAACCCGATCCGGAAATTTTTCAAATTGCCCTGCAAAAACATGATTGTACCCCCGCACAAGCTTGGCATATTGGCGATAGTAAAAAAGAGGACTATCAAGGGGCAAAAGCCTTGGGTATAGAAGCGTTTTTAATTAAAAGATAAAAGCAAGAAAAAGTCTTTCGGTGGGAAGAGGGGATAGGGAGGAAACACATATCCCCTCTTCCCAAATACCTAAACACTTTTTGATGTGGAGGTGTTAGAGGGATTCCTGGGATGGAATGGAAGTAGATTCTGACTGAGCAGCGTTAGGATCTGTCTCTTTGGGGGCGGCCACTTTTACCAAAGCATGACGCAAAACATCTTCTCCGAGAGTGTATCCTCGCACTAGCTGCTCGACTACCGTGCCTTCGGGATGTTCATCGGTGTACTCCCGCATCATCGCTTCGTGGTAGGTGGGATCAAAGGGTTGACCCTCTGGACGCATAGGGGAAACGCCTAAACGCTTGAGACTGTCCACTAAGGTTTTATAGACTCCTTGGTAACTCTTGTGAATACCCGTCTCGCCATCATTAGCCGGTTTAATTTGAGTACGGGCGCGCTCAAAATTATCCACCACGCCAAGAATTTCCATCAGGGTTTTGCCCTTGATTTTTGTTTCCAGTTCCTCTTTTTCCTTGGCTGTGCGTTTGCGAAAATTGTCGAACTCGGCCGCTAGAGTGATATAGCGTTTCTTGTAGGCATCAACCTGTTGGGTTTGCTCCTCTAACTGCTGTTTGAGAGTGTCGATTTCCTCTTGTAGAGTATCGATAGTCATTCCGCCTAGAAAGGAAAATTCCTCGCTAGAGGCGGCCTGATCCGTCACAGTTTTGGCTTCATCGGTGACACTGGCTTCCGATTCGGTGGTCAGGGATTCGGGGTAATTAGGAAAGGATTCTTGGTTTTCGTCGAAAATTACTGAGGTATTTGGTTCTGCACTCATAGTAGACAATTTTATTGGGTAATTTGGCAATATATGACCATTTACTGCTAATTTTGGTCTTTAAGTACCAGCTAATAATCAAGGTTTAACCCTTAATGTAACATTTTGTGGACAAGATGCGTAACTGGATATAAGCGACCCCGATAGATAATCGGTGATCTGGAAAAATTTTTGCTAGAATGCAATTTTACCAGTAAAATTGGGAACATTTAAGGGTAGTGGAGAGGTTAAGAATCGTCTATGACATTTTCTTCCAAGAAAACCCGTGCCGTTGCCCTACGCAATTACTTTTCCCCTTTTGGTAACAAGTTGGTGCAGTCGGGATATATCGGTGCCGACCAAATGCAACAGGCCCTGGTGGAAACACGGAAATCGGGACGATCGCTAGTAGAAATATTACAACAACTAACTGGGCGCCCTTTGCCCCCGGATTTGCAGCGACAGTACAAGAAAAATCAGTTATTTGAATTAAAAATTCTCTACGGAGTCGAATCGATCGACCCCGAATTAAGCGATGTGGATGGACTGGAAATAGCCCGATTGATCGATTCTTTGATTCCGATCGATCTTTGTCGTCGCTATCGTCTCATCCCCCTGCGAAAGATCGAAGGAGAGCCGGCTGCGATTTTGATAGCCATGGTCGATCCCGACAACCTCGAGGCTTCCGACGATATTAATCGTATTCTCCGCCCCAGGGAGTTAGGTTTACAGCGTTTGGTGATTACTAGCGAAGATTATGAAAGATTACTGGAAAAATTCCACTCGGCTCAATCGGAATTAGAACAGGAAAAAGCCCGACTGCAAAAAGAAAAAGAACTAGAAAAACTCTCGGATCTCACTGGTATTGTCAGCAATATTGAGGTGGCCTCTGGTGCGGCTAACGATGAAGTGGCCGATGATCTCGGAGAAGGGGAAGCTAATCAAGCTCCCGTCATCAACCTCGTCAATAAAATTATAGCTAAAGCCCTACAGGAAGGGACTTCCGATATTCACATCGAACCCCAAGAAGAATTCCTGAAAATTCGCTTTCGCAAAGATGGAGTTCTTCATCAAGCTTTTGATCCACTGCCGAAAAGAATTACCCCGGCGGTGACAGCCCGTCTTAAAATCATGGCCGAGCTCGATATCGCCGAACGTCGTCTTCCCCAAGATGGTAAAATTCGGCGGATGTATCAAGGGCGGAAAGTGGATTTTCGGGTTAATACCCTGCCCAGTCGCTACGGGGAAAAAGTCTGTTTACGGATTCTCGATAACTCGGCTACCCAGTTGGGTTTAGATAAACTAATCACCGACCAAAAGACCCTGCAAATCGTCCGAGACATGGCCAGTCGTCCCTTTGGTCTGTTGCTGGTGACAGGCCCGACCGGTTCGGGGAAATCCACCACTTTATACTCGGTGTTAGCCGAAAGAAATCACCCCGGGGTCAATATTAGTACGGCCGAAGATCCGATCGAATATTCTCTACCGGGCATCACCCAGGTGCAGGTAATTCGCGAAAAAGGCATGGATTTCGCCTCGATTCTGCGGGCATTCATGCGACAAGACCCGGATGTGATTCTGGTGGGAGAAACTAGGGACAAGGAAACAGCCAAAACAGCGATCGAGGCGGCCTTAACTGGTCACTTGGTCCTAACTACCCTACACACCAACGATGCCGCAGGTGCGATCGCTCGTCTCGATGAGATGGGGGTTGAACCGTTTATGATTTCTGGTTCTCTCTTGGGAGTCTTGGCCCAGCGTCTCGTGCGGCGCGTCTGTAGCCAGTGTCGAGTCGCCTATCACCCCAGTCAAGAGGAATTAGCCCGTTTTGGTCTTTCCGCCGCCAATGAACGGGAAGTGACCTTTTATAAGGCTAATACCCTCACCCTTGAGGAAATTCAACAGGCGCGAAAACAGGGCAATCTCTGCCTTAAGTGTAGCGGCAGCGGTTATAAAGGTCGCATTGGTGTCTATGAGGTAATGCAGAATAGTGAACGACTACAGCAGTTAATTAACCAAGGGGCAACCACTGATCGCATTAAGGAGACGGCCGTCGATGAGGGCATGGTGACACTCCTAGCCTATAGTTTAAATCTGGTGCGCGAGGGTTACACCACCCTCGAAGAAGTGGAACGGGTGACATTTACCGATTCCGGTCTGGAAGCGGAACTAAAAGCCAAACGGAAAAGCGGTTTAATCTGTCGTGGTTGTCGCGCCGAACTACAACCAGAATGGCTCGATTGTCCCTATTGTATGACACCGCGATTTAGTGATTAAGACAGTTTTTCAGTTATCAGTTATGAGATTTGAGTTTTAAGTAAGGAGTATTAAGTGAGTAGTCTTAAATAGCACTTTCCCAATGTCTTTTCACTGGTTACTGTTCACTGATTTTACCTTAAAGATGGGGTTTAACTTATGGAATTAATGATCGAAGATTTAATGCAACAATTGGTCGAGATGGGCGGTTCTGATATGCACATTCAGTCTGGGGCGCCAGTCTATTTTCGCATTAGTGGCAAACTCGCCCCGATTAATGAAGAATCTTTAACCCCGCAAGATTGTCAGAAATTGATTTTTAGTATGCTCAATAATACTCAAAGAAAAGAGTTAGAGCAGAATTGGGAATTAGACTGTTCCTACGGGGTGAAAGGATTAGCAAGATTTAGGGTCAATGTTTATAAAGAAAGGGGGGCTTATGCAGCTTGTTTACGGGCTTTGTCCTCTAAAATTCCTAACTTTGAACAATTAAATTTACCTAGAGTAGTACGGGAGTTATCGGAAAGACCGCGGGGATTAATTCTCGTAACTGGCCAAACAGGTTCGGGTAAAACTACCACTTTAGCGGCAATTTTAGACTTAATTAATCGGACTAGGTCTGAACATATTTTAACTGTAGAAGACCCAATTGAATACGTTTTTACTAATATAAAAAGTCTGTTTCACCAACGACAAAAAGGAGAAGATACCAAGAGTTTTGCTAACGCTTTAAGAGCATCTTTACGGGAAGATCCTGATATTATCCTTGTGGGAGAAATGCGGGATTTAGAAACAATTAGTTTGGCAATCACGGCGGCAGAAACCGGTCACTTAGTCTTCGGAACCCTGCACACCAACTCAGCAGCGGGAACAGTGGATCGGATCATTGACGTTTTTCCAGCTAACCAACAGGCACAAATTCGCGCCATGTTATCCAATTCTTTACTAGCAGTTTTTAGTCAAAACCTAGTCAAGAAAAAAAATCCTAAACCGGGGGAATTTGGCCGGGCAATGGTACAGGAAATCCTGGTGGTAACTCCAGCGATCGCTAACCTAATTCGGGAAGGAAAAGCCCCCCAAATCTACTCAGCAATTCAAACGGGAATGAAGTTAGGAATGCAAACCATGGAACAGGGATTAGCTAATTTAGTTGTTAGGGGTGTTGTCTCTTTGGAAGAGGCCATTTCTAAAAGCGGTAAACCCGATGAATTACAACGTCTTATCGCCGGGGCCAGCACTAACGCTAAAGCCCGGATTTAATCCTAAATCCTGTTTAAAAGGTATAGGAGAGTGGGAAGTTTTTTGCTGTAAACAGTAAACAGTGAACTGATAACTGATAACTGATAACTGATAACTGATAACTGATAACTGATAACTGATAACTGATAACTGATTTGTTCTATGCCTACTTTTGTCGCACAAGTTAAAAGCGGCTCTGGAAAAGTTTTCCAAGAGAAAGTTGAAGCTATGTCTCCCGAACAGGCCCGGACGATGCTGAAGGCGAAATATGCCGCCGTCGGTAAAGTCAAAAAAGTGGGGGGAGAGATCGATCTTTCCGGTTTACAGTTGATGTTTGCCAGCATTTCCATCAAAGATAAAGCGGTTTTTTCCCGTCAATTTTCGGTAATGATTAATGCTGGTGTGGCGATTGTGAGATGTTTGGGAGTTTTGGGGGATCAATGCGGTAATCCCAAGATGAAAAAAGCCCTACAAGCGATTAGTGCTGAGGTACAGCAAGGGAGTCCGTTATCGGAAGCGATGGCCAAACATCCCGAATGTTTTGATCAACTTTATGTCAGTATGATCGAAGCTGGAGAGACGGGGGGGGTACTCGATGAAGTGCTGAACCGTCTCTCGAAACTTTTGGAAGATATGGCCCGCTTGAAAAACCAGATTAAATCAGCGATGACTTATCCAGTAGCGGTGGGAATTTTGGCGGTAGTTGTGTTTTTCGGGATGACGATCTTTTTAATTCCCGTCTTTGCGAAAATTTTCACCGATTTAAAGGTGGAACTACCGGCTTTAACGCAATTTATGCTCTTTTTAAGTGGTGTGATGCGTAGTTGGTTGATTTTAATTCCGATTGTCACCATTGTTGCCACGGTTTTTTTACTGCGTCGCTATTACAAAACCCCGATGGGTCGTCTGCAAATTGACCATTTTTTCCTTAAAATGCCTCTTTTTGGTGATTTGAATGAAAAGTCGGCTGTGGCTAGATTTTGCCGGGTTTTTGGGACTCTGACGCGTTCTGGTGTCCCAATTTTAAGTTCCCTCGACATCGTTTGTAATACGGTGGGTAATCAGGTAATTGCCAATGCGATCGCTGGTGCCAAGGCGGAAATTCAGCAGGGGGGAATGATGAGTTTGGCCCTACAAAAAGCCAATGTTTTCCCAGCTTTGGCAATTCAAATGATTAGTATTGGGGAGGAAACGGGAGAATTAGATGCCATGATGATGAAAGTGGCGGATTTCTACGAAGATGAGGTGGAACAGGCCATTAAAGCTTTAACCAGTATCATTGAACCCTTGATGATGATTGGTGTTGCGGGGATGGTGGGAATTATTCTTTTGTCTATGTACTTGCCCATGTTTAAAATCTTCGATGCCTTGGGATAAGTTTAGAGGAGTCATTTCCGTTATCAGTTAGTCGTCGGTAGCTTGAAATCAGAAAAATTTTAATTTTCATCTCCCTTTATTTGATTAGGTGAATCTGTGTCTTACGAAACTTTATTAGCGGAATACAGCTGTCGTGAAGGGGCGATCGAATTATTGCGACAATATCGCCCCTATTTAGAGTTAATTCCTAGTCTGCGTCGTCCTGAAGAGAGTTTAATTACTATTCCCTTGCCCTTGGTCAGAATTCGTCCACCTTCTGGCCTTGAATCTAGAAAGACGGTACAATTAGCCTGTGATTTGGCTATTCTGATGTGTGATCCGGAATGGAAAATTAAATTAGGTTCAGAAATCCTGATTTTTATCCATCGTCCGGGGGAAGATTTCTCTGATTTGTTGAAACGCTGGCGCGAAACCCAAATCTGTTTAGATAAAGAATATGAATGGTTAATGCCCCCCAGAGAACAACATATGTTTAGTGAAGGTGCAGAAAAAATTCATCCTTTATTTGTGGTTTTTGATCAAACGGCCGAGAGAATAAAAAAGGGTTTAAGAGGGGCTTTTTTACCGATGGTTGTTCAAAATTATCGGCCAGCTTTGATTGATGATTCCTTAGAATTAGTCGATCAAGATTAGCTGACTCTCTTAAGTATCTAAGCACAATTAATTACACATCTAAGCCACTACTCCGTCAGAATTCTGCTGTGATCAGTAAACAGTGAACTGAAAACTCAAATCCGATCCCTAATAGCTGTCTCGGAGTCTCCCGTCTCGGAGTCTCCTGTCTCGGAGTCTCCTGTCTCGGAGTCTCGACTAGGAAATTAATTTTGCACGACTACTTAGTTTAGTATAAAGGGAACAGTTGACGATGGTTAAGCCCCTAAAATCAAGCGCTGACGATGAAAATTCAGCAGCGAAAGTTCTTGGCCAGAAACCCTTTCTAACATCTCGACGATATGATCGGGCTGCAGTAAAGTGCCATCATTGCGACAACTGCCCACATAGCACAAAACGGCTTGATTGTCAACAGTTTTTAACTCTAATTCATATAATTGTTCTCGCAGATTAATCGTGACTTTTTTGCCGGATTTGGTGGTTTTTTCCCGTTCCATCACCGTTGCTTGCTTAATTGCCTCGAGCCAATTTTGCCACTGTTGACAGTCAATTCCCTCGCTATTAAAAGTGAGCAAATACTCGGCTTTTTCTAACAAACGGGTGGCAGCAGGGGCATTTAAGGGAATTTCTTCCACCTGATAAACTGGTAAATCTGCGGGCAATTGTGCGCTTAATTGCTGTTTAAACCTCTCTAAATCCATCACTTTTGTCAATTCAAAATCGACAATCTCACCGCTACTGGTTGCTCCCAAGGATAAGGCATTTGCGATCGAAATGCGCGGACCGGGGTGAAATCCACCGGTAAAGGAAATGGGAATAGCAGCCCGACGGACGACGCGATCAAATAAACGCACCAGATCCAAGTGGCTAACTAGGGCCATTTCGCCAATTTTGCCAAACCAAACCCGAATTCTTTGGGCGCGTTCTTGATTGGGTTGAAAATGTCCGGCAAAAGCGGGAATCGGAGGCGCTTCAATAACGATATTATGGCCAAAATCGACGCTACAAACGCCACAATGGGAACAACCCTCAAAAGAACAATCGGGAACCGTTGCCGCGTCTAGGGCGCGTTTTAAGTCCTCCTCTAGCCATTTTTTATCGATACCGGTATCCAGATGATCCCAGGGCAAAGGACGCTCTAAAATATCTTTGTCTGTATCGGCAAAAATATTCCATTCTCCCTGTTCTACCTGACGATATTTCCAAGTTAAACCGGATTCTTTGATCGCCTGTGACCATGCTTGATAGGCTTTTTCCGTATTATCCCACCAAGCATCCATCCCGGCTCCCAATTGCCAAGCGCACAGCACCACTTTCCCTAAACTTCTGTCACCGCGACCGATAAAATCTTCCATGGCCGAGATGCGGACATCGGTATAATTGACTTTTACCCCTCTCATGCCTTGGAATTCCTGTCTTAATAACTCCTGTTTGCGGATAAATTCGGCCGTTGAGACGGAATGCCACTGGAAGGGGGTATGGGGTTTAGGGGTAAAATTCGAGATAGTTATGGTAAAATCGAGGGGTTTCCGCTTCGGTAAACGACATTCCCGACGCAACCAACGCACCGTTTCCGCAATACCGATGACATCCACATCGGTTTCCCCTGGCAAACCGATCATAAAATAGAGTTTGACCTTATCCCAACCCTGTTCGACGGCAGTTTTTATCCCTCTGAGTAGTTCTTCGTTGGTTAACCCTTTGTTAATCACATCGCGCATCCGTTGGGTTCCCGCTTCCGGTGCAAAGGTTAAACCCGATTGACGATTGCCCCCAATTATGTTAGCAATATTTTCGTCAAAGCGATCGACTCTTTGACTGGGTAAGGATAGAGATATATTCTCATTCTGGAGACGGTTTTTAATCTCCATACCCACGGCAGGTAAAGCTAGATAATCGGAGCAACTGAGAGATAATAAGGAAAATTCATTATATCCCGTCGCTCGCATTCCTTTTTCAATCGATTCGATGACTGCTTCTGGTTGCACATCCCGCGCAGGACGGGTTAACATCCCCGGTTGACAAAAACGACATCCCCGAGTGCAACCGCGACGAATTTCCACCACCAGGCGATCGTGAACCGTTTCCACGAAGGGAACTAAACCGATAGAATAGGCTGGGATAGGAGTAGCTACCCGGCGTAAAATTCTTTGCGGTACATCGTCACGATTGGGGATAACTGCACCGATTGGGGTGACATCGTAGAAACGGGGGACATATACCCCCGGAATTTGGGCTAAATCTAGTAATAGTTCTTCTTTGCTTAGATTAGCTAGTTTACCTTCTTCTAAAATTAAACCGATTTCTGGCAATAATTCTTCGCCATCACCGAGGGCGATAAAATCAAAAAAGTCGGCGTAGGGTTCGGGGTTAGAGGTGGCAGTTTGTCCCCCGGCAAAAATTAGCGGATAGTTACCTGAGTCTCTTGCTCTCCAAGTCAAGGGAATTGCCGCTAGGTCGAGCATTTCTAAAATATTGGTGGCTCCTAGCTCATAACTGAGACTAAAACCCAGAATATCAAAATCGGTGAGGCAACGACGGGATTCTAGGGCAAATAGGGGGGTTTTTGTCTGTTTGAGTTTTTGGGCTAAATCCGGTGCGGGTAAATAAGTGCGATCGCAGAGTTGGCGGGGTTGAGCATTGAGGATATTGTAGAGGATAATATGGCCGAGGTTAGATGCCCCCACTTCGTACACTTCCGGATAGGTTAACACCCAACGAACCACAGCACTTGCCCATTCTTTATGTTTAGCACCTAACTCGTTGCCCAAATAACGCGCCGGTCGAAAAATGTCGGGGGTGAGCAGTTGGTCTAAAGCAATAGTCACGGCAATCTACCTCAGATATCGTCAGCAATGGGTGCTTTTCTACTATAGCAGCCAGAATCGAGTCAGTTATCAGTTATCAGTTATCAGTTATCAGTTATCAGTTATCAGTCAGGGTGAGAGCATCTCAAAAGCTATTGACAATTGGCCAATTTTGTGATCCGCTTGCTGTGTGGGCATTTCAGGTGATACCAGTCAATCAGAATAGTTACGAAATCTTCACATTTGGTCGATTTTTGCTTAACAATTGAGATGGCCAATTCTCCTCAAATATGCCTGAATCGCTCTCTGGGTAAGCAACTCATATAAAGTTCATTTTGTCAAGGATTGTTAAGATGCGCTTACCCTGAGTTATCAGTTATCAGTTATCAGTTTTCAGTTCACTGATTACTGTTGACTGATTACTGTTTACTGTTCACTGAAAATACTTCCCACTTCCCCATCTCCCTAAAATTCCAGAGGTTATAAGATAATTAAGCGACGATGAAAGAACCGTTAATTGAATTGAGAGGAGTATCGAAAAGATTCGGGGATAACGTTATTCTCGAAGGTTTAGATTTAACCATTTATCGAGGGGAGGCCCTGGTAATTATCGGACCGTCGGGAACGGGAAAATCGACGGTTTTACGAGTAATTGCGGGATTAACGGGGATAAATGCGGGAGAAATTCGTATTAAAGGTCAATTGCGTCAGGGATTGCTAGAAGATGGTCGGGAAGCGATGCGAACTTCCTTAGTTTTTCAACAAACGGCCCTGTTTGATTCTCTCACCGTCGGGGAAAATGTCGGTTTTTATCTTTATGAACAAACTAATTTAAAAAAAGCCAGAATTAGGGAATTAGTGGAAGAAAGCCTAGAAATGGTCGGTTTACAGGGAATTAGTGACCTTTATCCCTCGGAACTATCGGGGGGAATGCGTAAACGGGTGGCTTTTGCCCGCGCTATTATCACTAATCCCGATAATCAGGCCGATAATCCCGAATTATTGCTATATGATGAACCTACCGCGGGATTAGACCCGATAGCTTCCACAATTATCGAGGATCTAGTGCGGACTCTCCATGAAAAATCGGGGTCTGCGAACACTTATGTAATGGTTTCTCACCAACAAAGTACCATCCGACGCACCGCTGATCGAGTAGTATTTCTCTATCAGGGAAAAGTGCAATGGCAGGGATTAGTGGCAGATATCGATCGTACCGATCATCCCATGATTCGGCAATTTTTTAGTGCCAGCATTGAAGGTCCGATTAGGACAATCGTTTAAGCTAGATTAAGCTAAATTAAGAACTATCGAGAATGAGAGAAAAATCATGCAGAGTTCGCGAGCTTTACGGGAAGGAAGACTAGGTTTGTTTGCCCTAGGCGGATTATTGGTCTTTGGGGCGCTCGCTATCTGGGTTCGCGGGGGAGGATTTGGTCAAAGAACCTATCAATTAATCTTCGAGTTTGCTGACGTGGAAGGGTTACAAGTCGGGGCGCCGGTACGTTTTCGCGGGGTGAGAGTGGGAAGAATTACGAGTTTTATCCCGGGGAGTAATCAAGTGGAAGTTATTGCCGAGATTGCTTCTGCTACTTTAGTTATGCCTAGGAAGGTAACTGTTACTACCAATCTTTCTGGATTAATTGGGGAGGCAGCCATCGATATCACTCCCTTAGTTTCTTTAAGTGCTGAGGCCAAAAATCTCGACCCTCTGGGTCCCGACTGTGATCAAGAGTTAATTCTCTGTAATAATAGTCGTTTACAGGGGACAACAGGAACACAATTAATGTCTAGTGTTGGTCGTTTAGTGGATACTTTTACCAGTCCTGAATTTGTGGGTAATCTCAATGATGTCACCAAAAATACCGCTATAGCGGCCCAAAAAATCGCCCGTTTATCCGATGATACCTCCCAAACTATCCGTAATGCCCAAAGAGAAATTTCTCGTCTATCTTTGGAATTAGCCGCCACCAGTCGCTCGGTGACTAATACGGCTAATAATGCCTCGCGTTTTATCAATACTTTAGATAGTACGGTTCAGGAAAATCGCAGTCAAATCAGCAGAACTTTTCAACAATCTTCCCAATTAGTCGCTAATCTTAATGGTGTTCTCAGCGAAAATCGGGGACAAATTGTTAATACTCTCGATAATATTAATCAAGCTAGTTTAGGTATTGGTAGTCTCGCTAATAATCTCAATAATACCGCCCTGAGGTTGAATGCTGGTTTAGATGAAATTGATACTAAACAAGTCATGCAAAATATCGAGACGATTTTGAATAATGCGGTGGAAACATCGAATAATTTACGAGAAATTACTAAAACTATTAACGATCCTGCTACAATTGTCGTGTTGCAAAAAACTCTCGAATCTGCTCGGGTGACTTTTGAAAATACTCAAAAAATCACCTCCGATATTGATGATTTAATCGGTGATCCCCAATTTCGCGAGAATTTAAGACGTTTAATTGATGGCTTAAGTAATCTGCTTTCTTCTGGGGAACAATTAGAATATAATTTGCGTATCGCTCAAACTTTAGATACCATGACTCAAGAGTTAGCTAAACAAAAAGTTTTGACTATCTCTCGACCTTCTTTAAATCCTAAGCAAATGCAACTCTATCCCCAATTTATCGTTCAACAACCCCCCACCAGTGAAAAATGACAAAACAGCACAATTCAAGCTATTTGCAGTGAACAGTAATCAGTGAAATGAGGCTCTTCGTTACTTGTTATGGTTCGATAGGGGGGCATAAATCGACTAAATCCTTATCTGGCAAGAGACTTAATTGATTAGTTCGCTCTAGAGCAAAAACAATTGACAAAAATCGCTAAATGCCTTTCTCTATAAGGG
>NZ_JADBVE010000190.1:0-3669 GCF_020245285.1 Microcystis sp. M31BS1 | reverse complement strand
CTGAAATGGGGCGAAAGTCTGTGGACTCTGTGTAAGACAGTACATGGTTTTTTAACTGTGGTATGCGACGGTGGTGGAAGCAGAAACTTAAATCGTGAGGTTTAGGAATCGCCGCCCTAAAAGTGCGGCGAGGATGTCAATAAAGATGAGGCTAATCTCTGCCATCTTAGGGCATACTGTGAGTGTAACGAAGCACTATATTATTCAGGTTGCTTTCCCACTCCTTCCCTAGCTGAATCTCTATATTGGAGAAGCCATAGTCATGATCGAAATGAAAGTCGCTGGAATTGCCCTAGACGCTATCACTCGCAGTCCCATTGTACTACTCAAGGATGGTTCCGAGCGTCGCGCCCTACCTATCTACATCGGACAAGATCAGGCTAAGGCCATTATCACCGTCCTCGAACAACAAAAACCCCCTCGTCCCCTCACCCACGATTTGATCGCTAATATTTTTAAAGTTTGGGACATGGATTTAGAAAAGATTATCATCCATTCTCTCCAAGATAATACCTTTTATGCTGTTCTCTGTCTCCAGCGCGGCGAAGTCAAAAAAGAAATCGATTGTCGTCCCAGTGATGCGATCGCCATTGCTCTGCGTACCAACAGTCCTGTCTGGGTAATGGAAGAAGTGATCGCTTCCGCTTCTATTCCTGTCGATCGTGACGCGGATGAGCAGGAACGTCAAGCTTTTCGCAATTTCGTCTCCAATCTTAGCCCCTCAGACCTGATCCAACGTCACGGTGATTTTAGTGATCAGTGAACATTCAGGAGACAGGATTCAGGAGACGGTCGACGGTCGACAGGAGATTATTTTTATTTATTCTCCCCACTTCCCCATCACCCCATCACCCCATCACCCCCACACCCCATCCCCCAATACCTTCTAACTAACAACTGGTAACTGATAACTGATAACTGATAACTGAATCAATGCGTTATCGACGATTTGGCCGTACTAATTGGCAATTTTCGCTGTTTTCCCTGGGGACAATGCGCTGTTTGTCCTCAGAGTCGGTGTTTACTGCAACAGTCGATCGCGCCCTAGAATTGGGGATTAATCACCTAGAAACAGCCAGAGGTTACGGTAATAGCGAAGTTTTTCTCGGTCGCTACCTGCAGCGTCAAGGAGTGCGGGAGCGGGTTTATCTGACTACGAAATTGGTCCCCACTCCCGATCGCCAAACTATGGAAAAAGCGATCGCCGAATCCCTAGAACGATTACAATTAAATTACCTCGATTGTCTAGCAATTCACGGTATTAACACCCGCGAGCATTTAAACTGGATTAAAGACCCGCAAGGCTGCATGAAAGCCGTTTTTCTGGCCCAAGAAGCTGGAAAAATTGGTCATATTGGCTTTTCTACCCATGCACCCCTAGAAATTATTCTCGAGACGATCAATACAGATTTCTTCGCTTTTGTCAATATCCATTACTATTTTTTTTGGCAAAGACAGCAACCGGCGATCGCTTTAGCCCAAGCAAAGGACATGGGTGTGTTTATTATCTCCCCTGCTGATAAGGGAGGTAGTCTCCACAGATCTCCGAAAAAGCTAGAGGAATTATGCGCCCCTTTTTCACCCTTAGAGCTAAATTATCGCTTTTTATTGAGCGATCCGCGCATTACTACCCTCAGCGTCGGGGCAGCGATACCGGAGGAATTAGAGGCAATTATTAACGTATGCGAAGGAGATCAGCCCCTAGATGCGGCAGAAATTGCCGTTTTTAAGCGTTTAGAGGCACATTTAACCGATAAATTGGCTACAGATTTATGTAGCCAATGTTATCAATGTTTACCCTGTCCCGAAAATATTAATATCCCCGAAGTGTTGAGACTGCGGAATCTGGCAGTAGCTTACGAAATGACCGATTTTGGTCAGTATCGCTATCGAATGCTGGAAAATGCCGGTCATTGGTTCCCCGGACGCAAGGCCAATAATTGTACTGAATGCGGTGATTGTTTACCTCGCTGCCCGGAAAAATTGCCGATTCCCCGGCTGTTATTTGATACACACGAACTACTTAACGGTCCGCCGCGACGGAGATTGTGGTCATCTTAGGACGAAACTGGGAAAAATTTTTTTTGGGGATCGTCAAAGTGTAAAAACTATCTTAAGATTAACAGGTAAGAGAATTAACTTTCTTGAATTTAAAGAGACAAAAAACAAGAAATAGATTAAGGAGTAAAGGATATGGCACTCGTCCCCATGCGGTTATTGTTGGATCACGCGGCTGAGAACGGATATGGCATCCCCGCTTTTAACGTAAATAATATGGAGCAGATCCAAGCGATCATGCAAGCGGCGGCAGCCACCGATAGCCCCGTTATCCTGCAAGCTTCTCGCGGTGCGCGCAAATATGCAGGGGAAAACTTCCTGCGTCACCTGATCACCGCCGCGGTGGAAACCTATCCTCATATCCCCATCGTGATGCACCAAGATCACGGTAACGAACCCGCCACCTGCTACTCGGCGATCCGTAACGGTTTCACCAGTGTCATGATGGATGGTTCCTTAGAAGCGGATGCTAAAACTCCCGCCACCTACGAGTACAACGTTAACGTTACTGCTGAAGTAGTAAAAGTTGCTCACTCGATCGGTGCTAGTGTGGAAGGGGAACTCGGTTGTTTAGGTTCCCTAGAAACTGGTAAAGGAGAAGCGGAAGACGGCCACGGTTTTGAGGGAGAATTAGATCACTCGATGCTGTTAACCGATCCCGATGAAGCGGTGGATTTCGTCGAAAGAACTCAAGTAGATGCTTTAGCAGTAGCCATTGGTACTAGCCACGGCGCTTACAAATTTACCCGCAAACCCACCGGCGAAATTCTCGCTATTAGCCGTATTGAAGAAATTCATAACCGCTTACCCAATACTCACTTGGTTATGCACGGTTCTTCCTCGGTCCCCGAAGATCTCCTCGAATTAATCAACCAATTCGGTGGCGCTATCCCCGAAACCTACGGTGTTCCCGTGGAAGAAATCCAAAAAGGCATCAAGAGTGGTGTGCGTAAAATCAATATCGACACCGACTGCCGTTTAGCAATTACCGCCGCAGTTCGGGAAGCACTATTCAGCAACCCGAAAGAGTTTGATCCCCGTTTCTTCCTGAAACCCTCGATCACCTATATGCAGAAAGTTTGTGCCGATCGCTATCAACAATTTGGTACCGCCGGTAACGCCAGCAAAATCAAACAAATGTCCCTTGATGACTACGCAGCCAAATATGCTAAAGGGCAATTAACCCAAGTCAGCAAAAAAGTTGTGGCTGTCTAGTAGCTGAACAATTAAGCGATCGCTTAATGGCACCGATCTAGTAGAATTTTTTGGGGTAGTTAACCATAACTACCCTCTTTTTTATGGGAATGCCTTCAAGGGAAAGAGTTGTCAGATAAGAATCGATGGCTCTCTTGGGTTTGGTGGGTAAAATGTATTCTAAGATACAGTTCCGCCAGCGAGTGAGTGGGGTGCATCTCACATTTGCGGGAATACCGACAATCAGCAATTATCAGTGACTCTTAGATGATTACAAATATATACTTTGCACGGCTACAACTTGCATTTTTTACTCAAGGACAATAATATAGTTTAAGAGTCATAATTAGAAGCAAAGCACTCATTAAAAACATGATTAACCTAGAATTCACGGAAGAAGAAAAGAACTCACTGTAT